>PMJC01000252.1 GCA_003157235.1 Methanosarcina sp. | reverse complement strand
AAATAGAAGAGCTGATCGCTGGGGTGGCTCAGTGGAAAATCGGGCAAGAATAATAACAGAGATTGTCAAGCGAATAAAAGAACTAGCTGGATCTGATTTCTCGATTTTTGTCAAATTGAATGCAACGGATGGTTTTAAGCCGGGTTCGCAAAAAGCAGAGCTTGGAATTACTATTTTGCAGGTTGTGGAGACTGCAAAACTTCTGGAGAAAGCTGGAGTGTGCTCAATTGAAGTTAGCGGAGGGATAAGTGAGGCAGGTGGAGCAACCGTAAGAACCGCAATTAATTCTCCTGCTGAAGAAGCATATTTTAGAGAATATTCTAAAGCAATAAAAAAAGCAGTAAATATCCCTGTAATGCTTGTAGGGGGCATTCGGTCCCTTTCTGTTATGGAGCATCTGCTTGAAGGAGGGTTTGCAGATTTTGTTTCCATGGGTAGGTCTTTTATCTGCGAGCCGGATCTCATTTTGAAACTTAAGTCTGGAGAAGCTAAAAAGGCAATGTGTGTATCCTGTAATCTATGTTTTGATCCTGAGGGGGTCAGGTGCAACTACGAGTTTAATTGAAATACTGGGAACTGAAATCTCCCTTACCACTTCTTTTTTACTTTCGCTCCTAGTTTATTTTAACTTTTCTACAGAATTTAGATTTACCTTTGATTTTTCTATTCACATGAATTTTTCAATTTTTCCCATCCAAGCAAATAATTCTAAGACTTTTAATATCTTCTGGGATTGCAAAAACTTACAATTAATTTCACTAGTTATTGACTGCAATCAATCAAAAACCCAGAAAATAATAAAAAGTATCACGATTTTCAATAACTTATGGACACAATCTGTTTCTCACACTTTAAAAGAGTTCGTCCATGTATCTATGCCCATTCCTTTAAGGATATCAAATTTATCGCTTGAAAAAAATATATAGATCATACCTATATTTACACTGGATGACCCTGTTTATTTATCCAGGATGATCACTTTTTTAATCCTTCGTACCAATAGGCATGCTTGAAGCACCTTGAATAGATATGATTTTTGCTTCTTCATTTAGTTTGATGCCTATCTTATCATCTTGAACTGTCTTTTTATCCACTAGATAATGCCTACTAAGGAAATATTTTTCAAAAATATAATTAATGGAACTTACGCAGGTGAACTAAAAATCAATAGCATTAAAGACTAAAATGTCTATAATTTAAATTTTAATCACAACTTCTATCTAGCTTGATTATATATCTCAAGTGCGTAAATCCAAACATTGTTAAAAAATATTTTTTTTATTTTGTGGTGGGTCCTTAGTATGGTCACTTCACAACTGAGTAATTATTTTCAACCCAGCATTAAAATCAAATCGCCAATTTTATGATATTGGAACTCAAATGCTTGAAATGATAAACCTCAAAAAATGTGTGTTTAACTCTTCCTAATCTCTGAGCGCCAATGCCAAGTCTTTTTGGTGAATGAACTTTCAAGTTTGAGTAACATCAACTAAAGTAGTACGTTTTTCTTGCCGATTAGAAAATACGTCAATTAGATGAATCCTTTTAGACAAAACAATGCCATAAAGGCGCATAAATCCAAGATATTGTTGATTCTGATCTATATTTCTCTGAGATATCTTAATGTAATAATTCTATGGCAACTAACTTTTTTGATAATAGCGCCTGTGGCACGGGCCCTAATTTGCAATAGTTATACAACACGATTTGGGTTCTAATTTCGTTTTCCAGGTATACAATCTTTCCATATAACAAAAATCGCATTACTTAACGAATAAATACAAATAGAATACATGTGGAAAACAAGTACAGTAAATTATAGAATCTTTGGCTAATGACCTTTACAAAAGATTTTACTTTTCGCACTCAGATACAAATTTATCAAAATTTTCAATATCTTCAAAGAAGATAGACTTTTGCTTCATTCTTCGATTCATTTGTTCAATGAATTTGTATCTGAATGTTTTCGTAGTCATAGTAGAATCCTCAATCTGCCTTTTAAGTGTTCTTTTTAATGTAATTATGTTAACAGCAGCCTAGTGATTGAGCAAACCAGCTAATAAATAAGTGCCTAACATAAAGTTTATAAACCACAAAGCTTCAAGAATTTGCATATTTCTTTTATTTTTCCATTCTCTTTTGATTTCCCAGTTCTCTTTATTTATTACAAATACAAATCCCATAACTAAAACCACAATTCCTATTAAGCCATGGATTAAAATCAAAGGAGAAATTCTGTGAAAAATTATGGCAAAGTACGCAGAATTTATCATGGGTGGTAGAGATAAAATTACTAATAAATAAGCAAGTGTGAATATTACATCATGTATTTTCAATTTATATTTATTTAATGTACCTAGTCTCATTATCATAGCAATGAATCCAATTATCGCAAAAACCAAAGCTGCTCTTTGCAAATCATATGAAATAAAAATTGATTCAAATATGTTTATATCAGGTATTTATACCACCCCAATAGATGATAGATAATTTCGATAAACTCATCTATTTATCATATTCTTAGAAATGGTATATAAATAACTCGTGAAAATCAGATTTCTATCAAATATCCTTAGATATGATTTATGTACCATATTGCTATTGAGGCGTTCATAGTAAATTCAATAATTTGTAAGGGAACAAGCAAAACCTGAGTTGTGGCCAATTTGTAATTATCTATTTCTTTAATATACAGTTTTAAAAGTTCATCCTGCGACTTTAACTAAATACAAAATACGATAATCATAGCACTAGAATCTACTTTTCATGAGCTAAAAACTATCTTTCTTACAGGGTATAAATTTAGAGCCCTAATTCAATTTGACAGGAGAAATTGAGAGAATAGATCATTGATCAATAAAATGTAGGAAGATTTGGAAGAAAGCTATGCAAAAATGGAATATAAACTAAGTTTCCTATACCATAATTTAAGAATATTACAGGTTAAAATATACATAAGAAATCAAAACTTCATAGAAAGTCCATTCAAAGACTTAAAGAGCTGAATGCGAAAAGACACATAGTTATATTAAGGATATCATAGACTTTTGATAAAACGCCGTCGAAATCTACGTAAGGAAAAAAAACATTGGAAGGGTTTATTTGCCCATCCATTTTATTCATTGGTCTCTTACATTATCTGAATTTTGAATATGCCGTTTTTCACTCTTTCTGTGTTCTTCCTCTTCAATTTCTTTTCTGAATTCTATGTAATCTCTCTCGACTTCTTCAAGCCTATTTTCCATTTATGCCCTCCATACAATATTTAACAGTACCTACTCTATTTATATATTTTGTTACTGAGTCTTATTAAGCTTATACACTTTGAAGTTCAAAATTGAAGATATGGATATTCTTCATCTCTAATAGGAAACCCACAGTTTAGCAATAAAAGTAAATCCTCCAGTACCTTAATTTAATCAGGTATCTGCTCAATAAAGCATATGAATAAATGAAAAAATTTGATCTCTATTTTGAAAAGTTAAAATAATTTTAAAAGTTGATATAGCTTCTCCAAATATTACTTATTCTTAACAGTCTACGTTTTTAGTTTTCACTGTTTTCTACAAATGATGACTATGTCTAAATTAAACCAGAGTATATTTATACATTAAATGATTAGCTATACTGCATATGTTGAAAAATATTTAATGGCCTATTTATTAATAACCAATCTTTTAAAAAAATAATTGCCTATTGAAGCCAATAAATTGAATTAATCTTAGAGATTAAAAGCAAATTAAGGATTGATGAAGAAATCACAAAGAAGTAAAAAGAAAATTTTAAGCTCCTTCCTTCATCAAAGGGAAAATAATGTCTGCAATTTCATAGACAGCAAAGATAATCACAATTATTTCAAACTACAGTTTTAAATAATTCAACCGTTTTGTGCACAAAATATGATTTTTCTAAAATTCATTTATTTATTCGATTTAATGCTTCATATGATTTTGAGGAACGCCCATAATTTGAGCTACTCAACTAGTTTTACCAATTATATATTTACCATATGGGATTTGTTCAAAAGTTTTCACTGAAAATATACTCAAAACCAATGTCAGAACAAATACACATGGATAGAATAACAAATTATTCCAAGTAAATCCAATTTTAGATAACAATAGAACAATCAAGTTTAATATTATTGCATGTACTAAATAAATTGGGAATGAATATGAGCCTAATTTGTCGAGAATTTGTAAGCGGTTTAACTTAAATAAAAATATTGAAATATATAACAAACCTATGAAAATTATGGTAAAATATAATCTTGAAACAACAATGTCAAATACTTCCCAAATTTGTTCATACCCGGGACCAAAACTAAATAAGCTGTAAAAAAAGTACTTTTTTGCATAATCCACAATATTTAAAAATGTCCCGAGTAACAGAAAAATAAATATACACAAATAATTATTTTTTGAAAATGATTTCATTTTAATGAATTCATAGTTACTTCTCATGAACATACCAAATATAAAATAAAATAAATAACTAATAAACTTAATATTTGTTGAAAATAAAATATGATTATTCAAAAGAATGTCGTATGCTATCCCGAATATAAATGCTAATAATAGAAATAATGCAACACAATTTTTATTTTCAAAATAAATATATATTTTTACTATTAAAGGATAGAGAATATATAGTTGAATTATCAGAGCAAAAAACCATAAATGGTAATAAGCTCCGCCTGTAAGAAGCTTAATTACAAAATCTGATAAATCCAAATTAAGTGGTTTATGTATTATCATTAGATGATGGATTTTGGAATCATAAATACTATATAAGATAGAAAAGATGAAGTAAGGAGGTAGAATGTATTTAAATCTCTTTAAATAGAAATGTCCGATTTGAAAGTTTACATTGTAACGATTATATAATACAAACCCAGAAATAAATACAAAAGCTGGAACTGCAACACCAGAAAGAGAACCAATTGCCATATACAGTACTGTTAATAAATTAATGTTAGCCATTTCTGTAAAATTACCAGAAACGTGAACACTAATCGCAGATAATATTGCAAAACCCCTTAAATAATTTATTTCTGGATAGTAATTAGTTTTTTGTTGAGCCACTTTCGTAGAATCACCGAGAATACCTAAGCTAGTTTCTTTGAGATCAGACATACAATACCTACTTTCTTTGAATCT
>PMJC01000187.1:1126-13049 GCA_003157235.1 Methanosarcina sp. | reverse complement strand
CTTAGGCACAAGACCAGAAATTATTAAAATGTCTCCTCTGATAAGAGAATGTGAAAAAAGGAATTTTGATTATTTTATTCTGCATACTGGCCAACATTATTCCTTTGAGATGGATAAGGCTTTCTTCGATGATCTTGAATTGCCGAAACCAGCTTATAATCTNNGCTTCCAAAGTGAATATAAAAGTTGGCCATGTGGAGGCCGGTCTAAGAAGTTATGACAGAAGCATGCCAGAATAAATAAATAGAGTTGTTGCGGACCATGTTTCGAATATTCTCTTTGCTCCCACCGAGCTCTCAAAACAAAATTTGCTGAAAGAGGGAATTGAAGAAAGCAAAATATTTGTAACTGGTAATACAATTGTTGACGCTGTTTTTCAAAATTTAGAAATTTTTAACAATAAAGGAAATGTTTTGAATAATTTGAAATTGAAATCAAAAGAATACTTCCTTCTTACATCTCATAGGGCTAAAAATGTTGATAATCGGGAACAGATGAGTAAAATATTGAAAGGTATTTCCATGATTCAAAAAGAACACTCTATTCCGGGGGGGTTTCCCGTACATCCGCGGACAGGAAAAATTATTCAATAGTTTGGTTTTTCATTGGAACGTATCTCGTTTATAAGGCAAGTGAGTTTTCTGGAGTTCCTTCAGCTTGAAGCTAATGCCAGATTTGTATTTACTGATTCTGGCGGTGTTGAGGAGGAAACCTGCATTCTTGGAACATCCTGCATAACACTGAGAGATAATACAGAAAGACCTGAAACACTTGAAGTAGGCTCGAACATACTGGCAGGTGTTGAATCTGATCGCATCATGCAATCAGCTGTCAAAATGACGAATGGAAATAAGAGCTGGATCAATCCCTTTGGAGATGGAAAAGCTGCAGAGAAAATTATTGATACGTTGATAATCGAATAATAAGCTTCCTTTGAGAGCTTATATGTATATATTGTATCTTTCTATAAAATTTTCTGGGATGCCCTTTGGCAGAAGCATCAACAATTATTTACAAGATTCCATGAAACTTGGAGAATTTAATTTGTTGAACCAATAGCTATCCCAGTTCTCTTTACAGTTTAGGCGATTTTTGGTACCTTAGTTGTACTTATTTAATAGTATACTATCAATGGTATATATTCTAAAATTTTGATGAACAAATTAAAAAAAAAATCAAAGTTCACTGATGTTTTCTATCCAAATCCGGGTTGTAAATTCTATTCACTTTCCAAATATCTACACAATAATGCCATATATTTTTCTTAATATAGCAGTGGCTTAAAAAATAATCTAACTTTTAATGAATCCGACATTCTCAGATGTGAACAAGATGATTTTTATAAACCCCTTATTTTCAAGGGTCATTAAGATACCGTATATATCCCTAATGACTAAATTTAGGAGTTTATCGAAATTTTCACAAGTATAGAATGTCGATTCTGTGGAATGTCTGAGAAAAAAAATGTAAAAGGCAAAGGCATATATCATATAAATAACTAGAGAGTTCAAAAAAAATGTTATCCACAAATGAGGTAAAGTGTTCAATAATCGAACAAATAATTTTTAAAATAATCTTCGCAAAGACAAATTAATTATCCAGTTAACCCTAAAATAGCTATGAAGGAATGGGAATCTAAAGCGTTGCTGATGTATTGAAAGTTTGATAATTTACAGAGAATTTCGATAAACTTCTATGAATTGAAGTATTTGAGAGTTTATATATCTTAATATTAATTTTTACTTATGAATACTTTTACTGATTTTGTTCCAAAGTATCCTTTATCTCTGTAACCATTTCATTTTTTCTGAGAAACTTACCTGCGAATCATAGGTGATACAGTCATTTTTTTGAATATTCTGATTAGCTTATGATCCCTTCCCATTAATTCTATGAAGTTTATATCCAAAGTGCGACTCATTATCCCTTTTTTGTTCAGGTTTAGTCTCTGCTGATCTTTGTTTTTGCTTCGTTCTCTCGAGATTTATTCGATTTTGTATGTCCAGAATCTAAATATATAATGATAGCTTCCTAATTCATTTCCATTTTTTTATTTTCAAAATCAAGGCAATTGAATTGGCTTTGCAACTGTCCCTTATTTCCTCTTTTTTTCGGTTATCAATAATCCTTCTTCTGAATGACCAGACTGTGGTAATGTCTTGTATGTGCTCAGGCAACTAAGAAATTTCTTGAAAGAAATTCGATCAATACATTGTTTCTCAAGTTCAAAGTCGGAAAGATCATACTATTAGCTGTAAAACAAGCATTTTAAAAATAACGATTACTTCAGTTTCAAGATTAATTCATAATACTGCTTTGTTAAAATATATCGATTCAAAAATGATACTAAAAGATTTTCAAGCAATTAAGGAATCAATTTCAGCAAATTTATCTCCAACTGGCTAAAGACATTTGTGTTCTTCTTTAAGATCAAAATAAGTAAGATTTGTCATGAGTAATATTTATTGTTAAAGACTTAAACTTTCCAATACTTAACTGCTTGGAATTTATCGAATACTTTTTCTATTATGGGTTCTATTATGATCTCGGTAGTACTGTTAAAATTATTTAAGTGTAATGGATTATCAGAGTTTTGTTCATGGGGTAAAGATTGTCTTGATTATATGATGAAAAATCAGGGGAATATAATTCCTAAAGGAACATGAGGGACAACATTTTTTGAATTCGATACTTCAAAAAAAAAACACGCTAAGAGCATTCAATATGATTCCTGAAAAAGGAAGTATTCGTGGAGTTGCAGGAGTTACTAGGCTGGTAGGAATACATGTTTGGTAATATCCTGGAGTCTTCGATAAAATCCGGGAAATGAGAATTCCCTAATTTTTAGGAATATTGTAGAGAGAGTCTTGATGTTAAGATTTACCACAATTTATGAACATGAACAAAAATTAAAAGCTAGTTACAAAATTAAAAAAATTACAACTTACCGAAAATATAGTTTGCACCGCCGGTAAATTATTATAATTTAAGAGATGGCCGAAATATTTCTGAACAATATTTGTCAAAGATATGATCTTCAACCTGCTCACAGATTTTAGTATAATTTTCCGATTTTGGGTCGTGTTTGCTCATTGTTTTTTTGACTTCAGCGTTCATTTTATCAAGAGTTTTCTGGTCGAAACCTTCTGTATTCTCCATAGTAAACATAAAAATCATGTTCTTTAGCTACCTTATCTCGTACTTACGATCCTGAATTGATTAATCTAAATATTGCAGACATAATACAATTGTACAAATTTAAGTTACATAATAGATATATCAGTTTGGTAATTTATTTTATTTATTCGTTAGAGGTTTTTAATTATGTTCAAAAATTATTTTGTTTCAATAATTGAGTGTTTTTATTAGCTATCTTATATATTAATTTTATATTAGACCAGATCGTTATCTACACTATAAAAGGACACAGAATCCAAAAAAAATCTCATGTTTTATCTTTTCGGAAGCTTTTCATGTTAAGCAACCGTAAATTCAAGCATGCTTCGAACGCTAAAACACTGATTTGTTTATTCATATAAATATTTTAACTTCTGTCAGTAGTTCCGATCCCGTCAGTTTCAAAAAAATTTATACAAATACGGAGAATATATCTCTATTTAAGGTAATAAGTCGTTGATTATAACACAAAAAATTATTTTACTTTCTCTATATGTACAGTCAGTTTATTGTCTGCATTCTCTATATTATATAGTATCGTTGATATAATAACTTTACCTTATGAAGCAAATTATGGTTATCAATAAATTCTTAATCTTTTATTTCATGTTGCAACATTTTCTAATAATTTTCTTGAAACTGCAATCAACGATTCAGGGTCAAAAATATCACAAATAAAAATTTCCCCAGATGATGCCATCTTTTAATTATATTAATTACAATTCTATTAAAAAAATTCATTTTTCATTTGGGAAAATAAACTGTGGGGTAATGGTACGACTTCCGATGTAATTAAAAACCATGTTGAAAATCAAGGGAACTAGAAGGAAAAAAGCAGATATGCAAATTAAAATATTTTATTATGAATAATTCATGTATATCCAAATTTATGGCGTGAACATACTCAGTTGCTTGCAGTAAGGTGTACAATCGCAATTTTTATTTGCATCAAGAACTTTTATTAATTTTCTCAAATATACTAGGTTTAAGTTTGCTGGATCAGATAGAAAAGTAAAGCTGTAGGACCAGTTCTATTATGCCTAAATGCGGCTGGAACCTACTTTCGAAGGCCAATATATAATTAAAGTCATTGATGCGATTATTTCAAAGAAGAAATGGTGATTTAATGAATCTTGAACAAATTTTAAAAGACACTTTTAGAGGAGAAACCACTGAAGTTGGATGGTATCTTGCAATGTCAAAAGTTGCTGAGAGTGAAGGACTTGCAGATATTGCAGTATACCTCCGCCAGATAGCTATGGATGAAGCCTGGCATGCTACGGAAGTGGCTGAGATTCTTGGACTTGTTAAAGAAAAAACCCTTGATAATCTTGAAATGATGCTATCAGGAGAAAAAAAAGCTGAATTTGAGAAAGCTGAAGCTGCAAAAATAGCTAGAGAGGAAGGCAACATAAGAGCTGCTCTTTTTTTTGAAAGAGCTTCTTTGGATGAAGCCAGACATAAAGCAGGGCTGAATGGTTTTTTAGGAAGGCTTAAAAAGCAACAGTGAAATAAATAAAACATATCTTCTGATCCACTTTTTTGTTATTTTGAAATCAGTTATCTAGTTTATGTCACAGTATCATTCGTTGTTCATCGGTTAAGGAATCTCTGACCTTTCGGATGTAAATTTGGCATGAGAATACGTGGGGGAATTGATTTATTACTTACTATCATTTTAAATGAATTTTGAGATGGAATTATTTCAGAATAAAATGGTGATTTTTTAAATGGTAACTAAATTCTTATTATATGCAGAGTATTTTGGTAAACCCGTAAATGTTGTCATGTATTTATAGATAGTATATATCTGATTCGTGAAAATCAGAGGTTTATCAAAATCCTCTGTACTTGTATTGTGAGAGAACTACAACCATCTCTAATCTACAAATAAGGTTTAATTACCCCCCTTAAAAAAATGGATTTTTTTGGTGGCCTAATAATTCTGGTACTTTTCCTATTATATACTTATTTAATGTTAACAGGCGAAAAGTATATACTTGTTAACAATTGTATATTTAAAGATCAAAGGGCAATATCTTAGAATATTGCCCTTTGATCTTTAAATTGATTATCTCATGCTTTCGATTCTGATGCCTTTTTTATCTGACCAAAGAAATACTTGTTGCAGTCAAATCACAGGAAATGGTACCAAGAGTCGTGATCAGAAAACTTATGAGTTTTACTCAAACAGAATCTAAATATCACCCCCTATAGATTTCAGAAACTTTTGATTAATCCATCCATCCATTAAGTATACTATTTATTTTGATCCGATTTTAAGAGGTTCATCCATGAGTGTAAAAATTACTGAAACAGTCCTTCGGGATGCACACCAGTCTCTTCTGGCAACTAGAATGCGGACAAGGGACATGCTCGAAGTGGTTGAACAATTAGACAAAATTGGTTATTTCTCCCTTGAAATGTGGGGAGGTGCTACCTTTGATAGTTGTATCCGTTATCTGAACGAAGATCCTTGGCAACGCTTGAGGGACATAAAGAAGAGGATGAAAAATACCTATGCTCAGATGCTTCTCAGGGGCCAAAATCTTGTTGGATATAGGCACTATTCGGATGACGTAGTCGAAAAATTTGTTACGAAGTCTTATGAAAACGGAATTGATGTTTTTCGGATTTTTGATGCTGTCAATGATATCCGGAATATGGAACTTTCTATCAAAGTGGCAAAAAAACTTGGTGCTCATGTACAGGGTACAGTTTGCTATACTCTCAGTCCAGTGCATACGGTTGAAAAGTATGTAGAACTTGCAACACAACTTGAAGAACTGGAGTGTAATTCCCTTTGTATCAAAGATATGGCAGGTTTGCTTTCCCCAGATGAAGCTACTAACATAATCATTGCAATGAAAAAACAAATCTCCATCCCTATTTCTCTGCACTGCCACTGCACCTCTGGAATGGCCCCGATGAGCTATATGGCAGCTTGCTACGCAGGAGTGGATATTCTGGATACCGCTCTTTCTCCTCTTTCCTGTGGGACTTCTCAGCCTGCCACTGAGACTGTTATAGCGGCTCTTAAGGGTACACCTTATGATACTGGTCTGGATCTGGAGCTTTTCAAGGAAGTTGTTGCATATTTCAAAAATTTAAAAGAAAGATATAGAGGAGTTCTTGATCCTATCTCCGAACAGATTGATACCAATGTCCTTATCTATCAGATCCCTGGAGGAATGCTCTCAAATCTGGTATCTCAATTAAAGGAGCAGAATGCTCTTGACAAATACGAGGCTGTTCTCGATGAAATGCCAAGAGTTAGAGAGGAACTCGGATATCCACCTCTTGTTACCCCCACGAGCCAAATAGTGGGTACTCAGGCGGTGCTTAATGTTCTCATGGGCGAACGCTACAAAGTTGTTCCCAAAGAAGTGAAGGATTATGTTCGCGGGCTTTATGGAAGATCTCCTGCTCCATTAAGACCTGAGATCATAGGCAAGATTATCGGAGACGAAGAACCCATTAACTGTCGTCCTGCAGACCTCCTGAAGCCTGAATATAATAAGAGAAAAAAAGAAGCAGAGGACATGGGTATAGCAAAATCCGAGGAAGATATTCTTACCTACATTCTCTATCCAGCTATTGCTCCAAAGTTCCTAAAAGGAGAAGTCGAAGAAGAATCTCTCAATGTAGTTACCCATGAGACTGCAGTTCAGAATGAGTATACAATCCCAACTCATTTCAAGGTTGAGGTGGACGAAGATGTCTACGAGGTAAAGGTTGAGCCTCTCGACAGTGGAGTTTCCATATCCAAATTGTGTCCGAAAAAATCGAGTGCTCAATCCGTTGAAGGCGCTGTGAAAAGCTCAATGCAGGGTATGGTTCTTTCTATTAAGGTCAAAGTTGAGGACGTTGTTGCAGAAGGCGATACAATTGTTGTCGTCGAAGCTATGAAGATGGAGAACTCTATTCATGCCCCTCACTCAGGTATCGTTAAAGAAATCTTTGTTTCAGAAGGGGACACTGTATCTCCTGGTGATATTATACTGTCAATTCAATAAATAAACTGTGGAAGGTACTATGTTCAAAAAAGTACTTGTTGCAAACCGCGGTGAGATTGCTATTAGGGTTATGCGCGCTTGTAGGGAGCTTGGAATTTCTACTGTAGCTGTCTGCTCTGAAGCCGACAAAAATGCACTTTTTGCCAAATATGCAGATGAGGCCTACTTGATAGGTCCGGCTCCTTCCAGCNNGTTGTGAAGAGGAAGGACTTATTTTCATAGGCCCTCCTAGCCATGTGATTGCTGAGATGGGAAACAAGATAAGGGCTCGTCATCTTATGATGAAAGCAGGAGTATCTGTTGTACCTGGGACGAAAGATGCAGTAGATGATGTGGACGAGGCTAAAGTATTTGCAGAAAACATTGGATACCCGGTTATAATTAAAGCATCTGCAGGAGGTGGAGGAATTGGAATGAAAGTAGCTCATTGCAGGGAAGAATTGGTGACTACTTTCGGTTCTACAAGGCAGATGGCTGGCTCGGCTTTTGGGGACTCTTCGGTTTTTATTGAAAAATATTTAGAGGAACCTAGGCATATAGAGATTCAGATACTGGCCGATTCATATGGAAATACAATTTACCTCTCTGATAGGGAATGTTCCATCCAGAGGAGACATCAGAAGCTTATCGAAGAAGCTCCTTCTCCTATCATGACCTCTGAACTCAGAGCACAGATGGGGGAAACCGCAGTAAAAGTGGCAAAGGCAATTGGTTATGTAAATGCAGGTACGGTAGAGTTCCTTTATTCAAGGGGTGATTTCTATTTTCTTGAGGTCAATACCCGTTTGCAAGTTGAACATGGGATTACTGAAATGGTTACTGGTATTGATATTGTAAGGGAACAGCTCAGGATTGCGTGGGGAGAGAGGGTTGATTTTATGCAGGAAGACATTTGTATTAATGGGCATGCTATTGAATGTAGAATCAACGCTGAAGATCCATTAAATGACTTCGCTCCTTCCCCTGGAAAGATTCGAGGATATCGATCTGCAGGTGGCCCGGGTGTCAGAGTTGATAGTGGAGTACATACAGGTTATACAATTTCTCCTTATTACGATTCATTGATCTCTAAGCTATGTGTCTGGGAAAGGACAAGAGATTTAGCGATTGCCAGGATGGAAAGAGCTCTGTACGAGTATGTGGTTGTGGGAGTAAAAACTAATATCCCATTCCATAAAGCTGTCATGCGTAACCCAGATTTTCGCAGTGGCAATATTACAACTGCTTTTATTGAAGATCATAACATTCTGGAATTTGTTGAAGATATCGTCAAATCAGAAGCTGAAAAGGGGGATACTCTAGCTTCGGCAATTGAGGCAAAAGACAAAAAAGTTGCAGCTATTACAGCTGCAGTGTATGCCTATGTCAGCATGGCCCAGAAAATGCAGCGTTAACAAGTACCTTTCCGAGAAACATGAACCAGATTTTTTGCTTAGTACCATATATTTTATCATCTTGCCATGGGAGAATAAACTAAAGAAATAAATACTGTGGAACGTATAGAGATTTATATGGGGTGCATTGATGGGAGATAAAAGATCTCAAATTATCAAGGAACTTAAAGATGCACAGAAAAGCCCTGTTTCTGGAGAAGAAATGGGGCTTAAGTTAGGGATTTCCAGGACAATGGTCTGGAAATATATCAAGGCCCTCAAGACTGATGGTTATGAGATAGTATCGTCCCCAAAAAAAGGTTATGTCCTTAAATCCGTACCTCAATTTCTGTACCCGGAAGAAATCCAGATGGGGCTCAAAACAACTCTTCTGGGGCAGAAGATTCATTATTTCGAGGAGGTGAATTCTACAAATAGTATTGCAAAGGAAATAGCGGCTTCCGAAGAGGAAGGCACGCTCATAATCTCTGAAATACAGAAGGGAGGCAGAGGTCGCATGGGCAGGGAATGGATCTCTCCACACGGCGGTATATGGATGTCCGTGATCCTCAAACCAGGTATTCCTATCAGGCATGCTTCAAGACTTACTCTTGTTGTCGGGCTTGCAGTCGCAAATGCTATTCGTGATATAGGTCTTGACGCACGCATCAAATGGCCTAATGATGTCCGCATCAATGGGAAGAAAGTATGTGGAATCCTTACTGAGGCAAATGCTGATATGGATAGAGTGGACTATGTAGTGTTGGGAATAGGGATTAATGTGAATATGGACTTAAAAGATATTCCCGAGTCTTTCCGTTCGGGCTCAACAACTCTGAAAGTTGAGCTTGGCAGACATATAAAAAGAGTTTCGTTTCTTCAAGACTTTCTCTCCGAGCTTGAGCAACAGTACATAAATTTCAAGACCCGACCTTTTTCACATATCCTTAATGACTGGCTTGCTCTTTCAGATACCATTGGAAAAGATGTTAAGGTCATTACACCTTCTCGAATTATAGAAGGTAAAGCTGTGGGAGTAACTCCTGATGGAGCTCTTGTAATAAGAAAAGCAGACGATACCAGGGAAGAAATTATTGCAGGCAGATGCATTTATGCTCGTCCAAAGTAAACCCGAAAAGAAAGAAGATGAGAGAATAAATATTCTCCCTTTATTTTCCTTTTTCCTTGTTATATCAATATTCTTTTCAGTTATTTTTTATTCTATGTCACCTGCCTTAGCTACCGGCTCTGGGAAGAAGCTCTCTATTGTTCTGATCAATGGAGATAAAATTTATGTGAAATCTGGAAGCTATCATACTTTTTTGCAGGATTATCAGCTTTATGTGAAAGGAACAGATACTGAAGGGAAAAGGGTATGGCTTGAGCTTCGTAGAGAAGGGACTCCGCTCAAGAATGACATTGTCACTGAAGGCTCTCAATTTATATATTCAAGTGACTCGATAGAAATTCTTAATCTAACGGTAAGCACCGTATACGCAGGTGCAGACGGGGTTTTGGTAAAGTTCGCACCTGTGTATCAACACCTGGATCCTAAGCTTCCTATTCCACAAACACTTGATGGATCTCTACCCAATTCTTCGGACAATAAACCTTACGAATCAAAGGGCTTAGAAACTCAAGTTGAAGGTTTTGATATGCCTCTTTTCCTCCTGGGGCTGGGGTTTATACTTCTGATGACAGGTTTTTTTGCTGGAAAGATGTAGAAAAAATAATTTTCCTCTATTTACAGCAGTCTCTTTTTTACTTCTAATTTAATTTTTACAGTATCCACTAGTTTTTGATGAAATCAAGCTTATTTTTAGCTCAAGTTGATTTGATAATATTCATGAGTATAATATCATTTTATATATTAGATTAAACAGTCTAGATTTTTGTCACAATTATAAGAAATATTCAATCTGAACAAAGCAATATTTATAGTTATCTTTCTTAAACTTCAATGAGCAAATCTAGGTGGACTAATTTTATTTAACTTTAGGATATAATCATGGTTTTTATTCATCCATCCGTTAGTAATCAGAAGTATATGTTGCATCGAAATAGATATTTTTTAACTTATTTTTTGTAGGTTGAATAGTTATCAATCGAGCTATTAATATCATCTAAATTAGCAAAAATATACCTTTTGGTCTCATTTTTTCAAAAGTTTATTGTAGGTATAAAGTTAATTAAGTTTTTTTGATGAACTTTGTAAATCTATGTTTAATCTCCTTGAATCCTTATATCGATAGTTCTATGAATAATTGAGCAATAAAGGCCAAGAGAATAGTCCAATAAATGCTATTTATCTGACCACACTCTCTATGGCTTAATCTGATTTTTTTCAACGAGTTGAATACTTTCTCAAAAAAGATTTTTTCCCTACATATTTGCAATCCCCTAAAGAATGTAAAATCCTTGTAGTCTAACAAAATCAAATTTAGTTAGCCTATAAAGATCACATTTCAGATTTTGTGTAGTCTCTAATAACTATTTATATTCATTTGTAATTTTTCCTTTAAAATGAACAAATAAAAACTTCATCTATAAATCGTAATCCATTCTCATCCAGGTACTTCCCACTAATTTCTCAATTTTTCGGTTGGATTTAGCTGCAATTACAAATTAAGCTCTTTCTCATACATTTTTGAGATAACTTCCAAGTTAAAAAATTCTCTATCCATTTGTATAAGGTTCCCAATTTTTCTCCCATTATTTCAATCCTATCAAATAATTATTTTGTAAGGGTTGAATATTTTTTGCTTAGCTCATTTATGTGAATAAAATCAAGTATTATTTTAGGGTAATTGAGACTTTTAGACATTCCAATTGGATCTGACGGACTGAATAGATTTTTACTATCACTTTTTGGGACAAAAACTGGAAGAAACGCTCAAAGCACTTCTAAGTTTATGTTTAGGCCTGCAATATGGCTTAGAAGCCTTATCAAACCTGAAAAACGCAAAGTTTTGGCTTACATTGATTATTATCGATAAGAATTTCTGATAGCAGCTGCTTTGTCAGATAATCCAGAAATGAAAGCCGCATATTCCACAGGCGATCCTTATCTAGCGTTTGCAAAACAGGCAGAAGCAGTGCCACGGAATGCGACAAAATAAACTCAAAAAGCTGCAAGAGATCTTTTTAAAGTTTGTGTATTGGGGTTCAATACAGTATGCTGTCAGATAATTTGGCTTTGAGTATAGGTAAATCTACTCCATACGCGAAAGAACTACTAAGGTACCATAAACGGATTTATAAAACATATTGGAACTGATGCGAGCATGTATTAGACACAACCCTGTTGTTTAAACGAATCACGACCTTTTTTGGTTGGCAAATGCATATTTTTGGTGG
>PMJC01000187.1:0-1095 GCA_003157235.1 Methanosarcina sp. | reverse complement strand
ATCATAGCCCACATCAATAAATACGGGAAAGGCAAAATCGTTGTGGTTGGACTGTGGACCTCAGTTTGCGTTGTGGGTTCTGCGCTTTCTGCAATCGATCAAGGGTTCGAAGTGTATGTAGTAGTCGATGCCTGTGGTGATATCACGGACTAAACGCATGAGCTAGCTATGGAACGTATGATCCAATGCGGCATAAGGCAGACGACATCGATGCAATATTTGCTAGAGTTACAGCGGATTGGGCACGCGTTGGTACTTACGAAATCGTTAAAGGAGTTGTTGCCATTGGCGGCAAAACGCTACGTGGGGCGCGACAGGTCGGCAGCCATGAGACAGCCCTGCAAGTTATTTCTGCCTATGCGCATGAAGCAGGATCGGTTATCGATCAGCGCTGTGTTGATGGAAAAAGCAATGAAATAGGGGTAATCGGAATCTGGTTTTTGCACCCCAAATTGCGTCCTAAATGTGTGAGACTTCCTAATTTAATATGAGACCATAAGAATTAGAAAATTGAGAAAACTGGCGTAAAATAGGGGCTTCTGCTAATGTCTAGAGCAAGATCTAGGGACATTGAATCGAAATAGGATTCCCAAAGGGGCTGGAATGTGATTCAAACTACTGGCTGCGATGGAGGTCAGCAAGGATGCAGCCCTATTCAACAGATTTTTATCTTCATAAAATGATACAATAATTTAGAATATCTATCATGGGGGATAAACTGATAGTTTTCACAATAAATTGCTGAAGCTAAAATATTAGTACCATAATGGATTGGATATTTCATCGATTCAGGAAAAGCAGCTTTATTAAATATTCTACAATACGAAAAGATTTTCATAAAACTTTGAGCTTATCCTCTTGTTTCTTAATATATCACTCATTTCCAGGAAATGTTCTTTTACTGTTATTTCATTGTTCCATTATAACGTCTTGATTTTGCTCCATAGTATCCTTTGTCTCTTAAAGACACTTTGTTTTTGCTGATAAATCTACCTGCGAATCATGAAGTGATGTAGTTGTTGTTTTGAATCTTCTGATTGGCTTATAATCTCTGTCCATTATGCTATGAAGTTTTTATCCGAAGTGTGACTGATC
>PMJC01000250.1 GCA_003157235.1 Methanosarcina sp. | reverse complement strand
ACCTGTGGGAAATAGGAGGATGCATATCCAGAAGCCAATTTTCAGTATCCCTCCTGTAAACGAAATTTGCAGACTGAGGGACAGCTTTGTATCCAGACTGCTGCAAGAAATCTGCCATCTCAAGTGCTATTCCATTGGCAAGGGTAGTAGTTCGTACCTTAGTAATTTCGAGGGATTCATGATCCTCTTTTCTGAAATAAGGATCTACAAGGTTCTGGTCAAAAGCTAGGGCAAAACAGACAGCGGATTTTGCCTCTGGCAGCACATAGGTCAGGTCGGCAGAAGGAGGGCCGCCAGACAAGGTTTCTGTCGTTGCAATGCCTACTTTGAAGGCACCAAGGGCCAAAGCCATCTTTTTTAGTGCTTCTGTCAGTTCTATTATCTTCGATTCTTTGGATAATTCTTCCATTTTCAATTCCTCAAGTGAATTATAATAATATATTAGATTTCAAAGTAATTTATATATTATAGTTAACATAAATTTAATCTGCATTAAAATATATTATTTTTTAGAAGTATATTCTGACAACTAACGAAGTACGCAAAACAGTGGCAATCTTTAGCTTTATTCTATCGATCCTGCTATTAGATCCGCAGGGGGTAGAAACCTTATGGCAGATAAAGGCAGGTTTCGATTTATTTCAGGTGCTAATACCGCTATATCCGGAGGTATATTTAATAATTAGTAATTGTATTCAATATTTAGGAAGTTGAATCTATGAAAGTTAATGAATTGAAGGACGACAAAATAATTAGAGATTGGCTCTCAGGAATTAAGGCGACTGATAACACTAAACAATCTTACTTAGCTTCAATGCAACTCTTCACAGGATACACAAAAAAGAAACCTCTTCAATTGATAGAGTAAGCAGAAGCAGAGATAAGGGCTGGACTCTTAATGAGGGAAAGAGAGATTACCTCGTACCTGCGGGACTTCAGGGAAAGCTTAGAGAAAAAAAAACTTGCTCCACTCACAATAAAAAGCAGGATGANNAAAGGAAGACATTAGAGAAGTATTGAAATTCTGTGATCCTCTGGAAAAGGCTATTGTGTTAGTGGGGGTTTCCAGTGGGCTATCTGTCAAAGATATATCTAATTTAAGAATATCCGATTTTACTGAAGGCTATGACAAGGAAACAGGCATTACCACTCTTCACCTGATCCGGCAAAAGATGAACTATGAATTCTATACTTTCTTGTCTCCTGAAGCTTCAAGGGCCATTCAGGATTATCTTGAATATAGGGACAGGCCCGGAAAGAACGAGGATACAGGAAGAATCAATCAACTCAAAAAGCAAAGAGTTGTTTCTAAAGATGGCTATCTGTTTATTACCCGTACCGTTCCAGATAAATATCTGAAGATCAAGACAGAAAAGGAAAGAGAAGCACTTAGAAAGTTTTATGAAAAGTCAATAATGACACTTTACAGGCGCTTGAGCGAGGAAGCCCAGGCAAGCGCACCACATGGAGAATACAACCTTATTCGAAGCCATAATATGCGGCGTTTTTTAAACAGTACTTTACTTGCGGAAAAAGCATCTATATTTTTTGTGGACTTTCTTCTAGGGCATCAATTGGACGCAACACATGAAGCTTACTACAGGGCTGATCCAAAAAGCTTGAGAGAAGAATACATAAAATATGTGCCTTATCTTACAATTCAAAAGGAAGCCGATATAAGCGAAAGCCCGGAATACCAGAGGATAAAGCAGGAAAACCAAATATTACAGGCTGAGACAGCCCGGCATGTCGTAGAGCGTTCTGAACTGCAGGAATTAAGGGCAGAAATCGAGAAAATGAAGCCGATAGATTCCGAATTAGAACGCCTACTCGAAAAGAAAATGGAGGAACTGGTAGAAACAAGACTTAACGAACTGTTAGCTAAAATAACTTAAAAAATAATTTTTTAATATAGGATTTGTGCACCCAAACTGAAAACCAAAAATAGACAGAATTAAACTGTCAAAATCGTAATTCTAGTAGTTTGTTTTATTATTTTTGATATCCCCCCGGTTTATCGGAGTATAATAAACTATGTAGTTTCCTCCATAGTCTTCAAATTCTTGTTCGATCTTTTCAAGTTTAGGGTTTTTGACGGGAATCAATTTTTTCCCTTTAAGAAAATTAGGTGCAAGTTTATTATACATATAATAATTTCTTAAATGTGCGATTCATGCATCTGAAATTTCGTTCTTTTTTTGTGTCAAGTATTTTATGGCTTCTCTATTGGATTGTCCTTTTATTATATCCATGGAAACGCATGCTTCGAATGCTATATTAATAGATAAAGTTATTGCAAATATCGANNCAGAAAGTTGTTTAATATCTATCATTAATTTATTCTTGTCATTGGTCAGAAAAAGTCTGAAGAATTCAGGGGACAATTGTAATCTTTTCTCAAAATCTCTTTTTGTGTTTTCAAAAAGTTTATCTCCTAAATTTTCTTCCCAATCCTTCTTAAGTGAATCAGAAAGTGGATCAGAAAATGAATACATATGGCGTGGATAAATAGTTCCCTAGATTCTATAAACCAGCCTTCATTTCCATTTCCCCCAAAGGTGCTATAATATTCACTATCATTTGAACCATAAATTATATCCGAATAATGAGATAATATATTTTTGGAAATGGAAGCGTTTTCTTGTATTTTTGGCATCAAGCGAGGATATTCTTCCAGTATAAGTTTCAGATTCTGAATGTTTAGGGTAGTTGAATATAATATTGGAGGGATTCACAGTTTCCCGGATTTTACCTTTTCACCTTCAATGTATCCATTTTCTACGAGATCTTGTAAATCGTTCCTAATTGTACTATAACCTGCAATGCCTTTTTTATTAAAATAGTTTAGCTCACGTGCTAATTGTCCAGTCGTTTTTGGGGATTCTAATAAACTACCTATAATTAGTTCTTTATTAGTTTCTGTTTTCATGTT
>PMJC01000191.1 GCA_003157235.1 Methanosarcina sp. | reverse complement strand
AATAGCTGACTGAATTATCAATAGATATTATAAACTGTCTTAGGATGTAGAAAAGTGGTAAAACCATATGTTTTTCAGATTATTTTTGTATTTATTGAGAATGTAATCGGTAGAAACTTTTATATTTCTCTTACCTATGAAATAATCAGTTATCAAAAACATAGGAACAAAATCTAGATTTGTACTTGATTTTGTACTAAAATGCTTAACTCTACAGTATTAAGCCTTCAATTGATTAAATAGTTTATTTGATTATATGGTTTATTGTTCTTGATTCTATACAGCAAATGTGTGAATCTACTATAATTAAACATAGATATAGTTTATAAGTACAGTTTCTCTTGGAATTTTATAGTGTTGTTACATATAACAATCTAGAGTTAATGATAGATCTCTCATATTAGGCAAGTGAACAAAACTCGGTCTTGTCCGTGATCTACTGAAAACAGTGAGCACAAGAATTTCTCTGCTTATTTTTTTAAATGCAGGGATAGTACTTATTTTTTCAAAATTTAGCAATAACTAATTGATAAGACAGGGTTTTTTAAGTGTTACTTAATTCAGAGGGTTTATATGAGCTGGGGATACGTAGCAAATCTAGTTACCAGAACAATAAAAGAATGGCTGGAAGATGATTCACTAACATATAGTGCTGCGCTAGCATTTTATTTTTTATTAAGTCTTCCTGCCCTCCTGTTATTTTCAGTATCCTTAGGAAGTATTTTTTTAAGATCAAAAAATATTCAGGATGCTGTATTAAATTATCTGCAAGGAGTCGTTGATGATAGTATCATCAATATGATAATTGGACTTTTCGACCATATTCAAAAGATAAATTCCATCTCAATAAGCATATTAGTTGGTTTTCTACTACTTCTCTGGAGTGCGAGCAATATTTTCTGGCACTTAAAAAAATTCCTTGAGAGAGCTTGGGATATTAAATCTGCTGAATCCAATCATATTAAAAAATTCATAATGGATGCAATAGTATCCTGTTTTATAGTTATAGTTTTTGGAGGGCTGCTAGTGATAAGTATCATTATCGAGGGTTTTGTTTATATGAGTTCAAGTTTGCTCCACAGACTTTTACCTTTCTCACCTGTGATTGCTTATTATGCAAGTTCTATAGCTGGTTTTCTGATTCTTTTGCTGTTTTTCATTCTTACATATAAAATACTCCCAAATTCAAGTCTCGATTTCAAGTCTATATTTGTAGGATCACTTATAACAGGAATTCTTATAACAATAGGCAAATATGCTGTTATACTTTTTTTAGCATATAGTAATCCTTTAAGCGTCTACGGAGCAATCGGATCCACTATCGGATTATTCCTTTTAATTTTTTATTCCTCAATTATGATTACAATTGGTGCAGAGTTCACAAAGGTTTATTCGGAATCTTAAATTCTTGCTTCTTGAAGAACTACCTGAGTTTTTTGATTTATTATTCTAAGTCTTTTTAATTTTTCTGGTTCTTCTCCAACTTCCAAGGACTCAAAGGAGCAAATTTTGAGCTATGATATCAGCTCAATGATAACTTCAATGGACAAACCCCAAAGGCTCATTACAAAATAACTTAACCAACACATAATTATTTGGAAAAAATCAATGGAGATATTTATTAAAATAGTTAGGTACAGTGTGAAAATGCTCTTAAATTTTGGCTGAAGCTAAGAGAATATATAAATTTTTAGCAAAATCTGTGCATCAATGAAAACAATCAAAACAGAAATTTTGTTAGTATAATCGTAGATCTATATCCTATTTTTTGTAGTGAAAAAAAAAGGAGACAGACGTGATTATTTTTTGCGAAATTTTCGGAACATTGTCGTAGACTGTTTCAATATGTGTATAATGTATTAAATTTATGTGATTCTAGTTTTTTAATTCATCAGAAAGAATCTAAGACTAGAAAAAAAAATAAGATGGTAAGGTACGGAAGCGTAATACTCCGCACTTTTATTTCTCCACGAACTTCTTGATTTGACTTACTTTTTCTTGTACCTTACCCTTTTTCTTTTCAACATTACCTTCGGCTTTCAAGTGGGAATCATTGATAAGTTCCCCGACTGTCTCCTTGATCTCTCCCTTCACTTTGTGAAGCTTACCTTCTACTTGATCTTTAGTACTTGTTTTCATGGTGTTCCCTCTTTTCTAAAGTTTCTTTCCAATCTTTGAAAATTATCATAGCTGAGGCTTCCAAATTGGATGTGAAATGAATCCTTTTTATTGCTAATGAATTTGCCAGTAAGGCTCATAGCCATAGTGAGTATATACTTTAAATAGTTTCTCATTAGTTAGAGGCAATTTATCCTTATCAAAACCNNGACTTCCTTATCGACATTAAGAGTGATTATCACTGTGTGCTCATAAAGTCTCAATTCAAGAGCCTTCCAAGGAACAGCAAAGAGTTTATTGCCCATACCTAGGAACCCACCGAAAGAAAGTACTGCATATGCTATTCTATCATTTTCCAAATCAATCATCAAGTCTTCGATCTTTCCTAGATCCTCTTTAGCCTTATTAACAACATTATGTCCTTTGAGCGTGCTTACTGACAAAAAATTTGGATTAGTTATAATCTCCACTCCATAAACAATACATTATATCATTTGGTTACAACCCTTTAGTCATTCACCAGCATCAAAACTGGCTTTAAGCTTAAGGTCATCATATGAAGAAGACGTGCTTATTATCGTTGTTTTGAACTTATTTAGTTTCTCGAGTGCTTCGTTTTCTATCCATTTTGAGACTAACAGAAAATGAGCAATTCTCCGGGTTTATGGCATCCATTATCATTCCAAGCCTAGCCATCCAGAAAAACATTTATATTAACATGTCCAAAAATGTACCGCTAATCTATGCCTGTACCCACAAGATGTACTGCTTACTTCATCTTGAGTTGTATATGCAAAAGTAAATAATATTTATATTTTCTGAGTTTTTGATTAATTACAGTTGATTTCTAGCTGAATTAATGGTAAATTTTGGCGATCTCAGAAGATATTAAAAAGTTTCCAAAATAACAAAAAAAGTGTTATCTTTTTACTTTCTGAAAATAACACTTATTTATTGTGTTTTCCGGATTTATTATATTTTTTTCTTTTTATACTGCATATACAGCGGAAATATAACCATTATGAGTACCTAACATTGATAATACGATTTTTCTGAATACCAACTACAATGGATTTGTGTTGCAAATAGGCAACATTTAAGGTTGTGTAGATGTTAGCTTCTTCTTTTCCTGCCGTAATCTGCACAAAACCAAAATCCTGAGTTTGTCCATTAACTACAATAGTAAGAGCAGCCATACTACTTTTATCGCCGGTAATGGTATCGGTATATGTAGAAACCACATTATTTACAGTTGCTACAAAGGCACCATCAGGTGCTGTCTGAGTTGCGATGGGCATGTTCGTACTTTGGTTCGTTTCAACCCCCATCGAAAGTGAAGTTGTCCCCACGAGCATAAAAAATGCTAAAATTGTAATTATAAGTCGACTTTTTGACATCAGTTATTCCTCAATCCTTTTAACCTATTAGCTTTATATTTCCTACCCTACTGATCCCGACTCTATCAGTAATTCCTTAATCCTTTTGACCTATTAGCTTTAAGCCACTTTTTGATTTGTTCGCTTTAAGCTACGTTCGCTTTAAGCTACAATATACAATTACAACCGTATTTATTTTAAATTAATTATACGAAAAATAGTTTCTGAATAAAAATTACTTTCACAAAAAACGTTTTAAAATCGGATAATAATTTGACATTGATTATTTTTTTTATCCCAGAGGTCTTTACAAATTTGGAGATTTTTTTATTATTAGGGGTTTTTGATTGATTGTAGTCAATTACCAGGGAAATTGATGGTAAATTTTTGAGATCCCATAAAATATTTAGAAGTTCCCAGATATATAAAAATAGTGCTTTACTTTGACAATCAAATTCGAGATAATTATTTATTTTAATCATTACATAAATTTTCATATGAGGGAAACAGGCGCTTACATAATCGTCTCAGATGTACATTTGGGCAGCAAGGAATGTAATTATAGCGAATTTTGCTACTTTCTTGAGTGGATACGCGATCTAGAAAATCAGCCTAAGATAATTAAATGTAAAGATAAAGAAGTCACAATTAAAAACCCCTCTAAAATAATTCTCTTGGGGGATATATTTGAATTATGGAATCCAAAAGATTTTGATAGAGATAATGTTATCAAAGACTTTATTAGACCGTTCTTCTTACTTTCCGGTATCAATTGTGACAAGATATATGTGGCTGGCAACCATGATGATTCATTAGGAGAACTCGAAGCAAAGGTTAATCATGAGATACTGAATAATGGGACAAGATTTGATATTCATAACAGGCATTATCCTAAAAGAGATACAAAATCTGGTATTAATAGTGGTATTAAAGTCGGAAATCGGTCATATTTCTTTCTTCATGGTCATCAGTTTGATAAACAGCAAGCTATATTTATATATGTATCAAAGCTTATCGGTGAGCTCTGGGATCCCCTTGATTGGTTCCAAAATCTCTTTAACATCACATTTACTAAAAAACACTGGAAGATAAATTTTGTGATATTTTTGGGCTTGTTGTTTGGTGGAAAGTATTTTTTATGGAATGTATTTCTAAAATCTAGTTTCTGGGGTACTATGGTATGGGCTATGTTTACTGGTTTTTTTGCATTAAGCTCGATTTCTGGTATTGTCGTCCACACCCAGAGAAGTATCTACAATTCTAAGAAACCCATATATAAAACTGCAGAAAAGGTCATAACGGCTGGGTATTATCAAGCAATTAATGACACTATAGATGCAGAAGTTGTTGTTTTTGGTCATACCCATTTTGCAAGCTCCTATGAACTCATATCAGAAGCAGGGAAAAAATTATT
>PMJC01000318.1 GCA_003157235.1 Methanosarcina sp. | reverse complement strand
ATTGTAGGACTTAACACATTCAATAACTTGTTTAACGTCAGAGTTTACGGCTCCAAAATTTTCATTATTATATTCTCCGATTCCAGAATTAGCATAAATTGCTACCTTGTTAGCCTGTATCATTGCTAACCGATATTCGGCCTTTGTATCTTGTAAATCAGGCGATACATTGCACAAATCACTATTTTCTATAGCTTTCTGGCTATCTGTATACAAAATACCTGCATAAGTAGAAAGTGATGTAGTATCTTAGTTCTTTCCAGCAATAGTTAGATATTTCATATCATTATCCACTTGTTTCGTATCTGATACACACGTTGTCAACCATTTAGAATCTTGATATTTTGTTGTTTCATGTATTGGTGTAGGAGTTGGCGTTGTAGCTTCTATTGGTGTTGTTGTCGGAGTTGGTGTTGAAGCTGGAGTTGGTGTAAGGTTAGATGGTACTGCTATTGTACTATCATTAACTTCTGACAGAGGTGCTGTTATTACCTTGGCATTATTTGTATTATTATTTATTGCAGTAGGGGTCGCAGGGAATGTGGCAATTGCTACCACCGCTAGACAAAACAAAACAAAAAATATCATAAATCCAGGAATTGAAGTATTCATTCTCTTTTTCAATTGATTCGTAGCTAGAGGAATTGTTACAATCGCTGCCAGAATAAAAAGCAGGCCTTCAATATAGCCATGGAAAATCATTGAGAATAAACTCATGACAAAAAAGAAGGCTACGAAAGCATAAAGAATAATATCAATAAATTGGGTATTTTTCAGCTCTTTTAAAACTCCATCCACTTTTCCATCTTCTAGTTACTTTGAGTATTTATCAATTCAAACTCAAACTTGTAATTTATATTGAGTTTATAATGAATATAAAACATATTATGATTGGATATATACAAATATGAAAGAATCAATAGTTTTTATTTTTTGTTTTGCTCGATGCATCTTCCTTATTTTTTAAGAACTTTATCCTTCCAGAGTTTATAGGAATGTACAAGTTTCGATCGATTACATTCCAGCAAATGCAAAAAAATAGTGAGAAACACTGATGTAAAATCAATAAATCCCACTGATATCTATTTAATTAAGATAATAAGATCGGAATGCACATCTGAAGCAGTGGATAATCTACATTATAATCGTGAAAATGAGACAATATTTAGTCTTAAACTAGCAAACATAAGATTAAATCGGACTGGAAAATGAACTGATTTGTTTGAAGTAAAAGAGGAATGCTTTTTACTATACACTTAAGCTTGTGAGTTGGATGATAGTGCAAAAAATGGTGGTGAGAAGTTGATTTTGAGAACACACATATATTTACATTAAACATCTGCATTAATGAAAACAATAAGACAGAAGCTTTGTAAGTAAAAATATTGACTCTACTCTCGGTTTGTTGTGATTAAATAAAGTGATACAGAGGCAATCAAAATTTACAGATTTTTAGGTACATTACTATGAGAGCAGAGTTAACGTTTAAACTTGAATCTATTACAGGTGTCAATACTCAATGATTAGCAAGTCCATCTCACTGTTTAAGATAGATGAAGCTAATACAAACCTAAAGCTGCAACTTCCTGTATTCTCTTTCAGGTTATTGAGGATTGCCTCATTCTCGTCGAAAGTCACATGTTTAAGTTGAACTTGTAGTAATTTTCTCTTCTAGCACAAATTTCATAAAAAATAGCAATTATAGCTCGATCTCTGGAACTTAGATATGAATCACTTAGTTTTTCAAATTTTTTCTCGGATCAAGATATCTGCAGGGATTTCCCATTTTTTAATTTCCACAACTTTATTATGTCTCAGAATGATTTACAAAGGTAAAGAATTTATTTAAAACCATTTGGATTTTTTGCCTTGCACTGGGCGAGTATTTAACGGCCGTACCAGCTTTGACGTATGTATAAACAAGTATAAAATCTAGATAATCGTAAGTAACATCTGGAGTAGATCCCTTAAATTATCTTATCAATACCATTCTATGAAATAGTAGAAGGGTAATTTCAGCAGTTGTGATTGTTACTTATTCCAATCCATCTGCTTTAATACTTCCTCAAATAATCTTTTAAAATTTTTGAATTCTTTATGCTAAATTAATAGAATTAATCTTAGATAAACATTATAAGTTTTTATGTTAGTTTTCTGTAAACTATGTAGATTTCCAGAACTGCAAAACGAAAAAAAAGGTAGAAAGGAAGATCAAATAAGAATGAAAATTTGTCATTCACTATGGTGAAGTGCAAAAGTGGCTATGAATAAAGAAATTAAACTGAATAGAAAATAATGACATTGAAGGTTAAATACTTGCAAGCAATTACCTCAATATTGATGCTGAAAAGATGATGAAATACTCCAAAAACAAAAGTAATGTGGAGAAAAAGCTCAGGTTTTTAAAGACAAAAGTTCAAGATCTCCGAGATTGAATTAAAGCTCCAATCCACTCGCTCAAGGAGTTCTCAATATCGACCTAATTTATAAAAGCATAATAGATACTTTTCTATCTCAGCTATCCTGGTAGATACACAAATATTAAATATAAATTTATGAGTTCATTGAGCCCATAAGGCAATTATTTTATCGATAGCTACATGTGTAAATTTTCCTTCGTTATTGAGAGTAAGAACATTATCAGCACAAGCTTCAATGGTTCCCTTGAAAACATCCGGCCCGCCACAGTAAACATCTACAGCCTTGTTGAGATAATGTTCTACTATAAAGGATTGCATCAAGTTCCTTACCTCCGTTTCTTTATTGCCTGGTTATTAACATATTTGTTTTGCGGACACACACCAGCTTAAAATCTGTAGGTTTCGTCTAATTGTAACTATTCACTCTTTTCTTATAAATATATTTAAGAATTAAAGCTGATTTTCAGGATGCTATTCGAAGATACATTAAAAGAAAATTCAACATTTCTTAAATTTTCACTTCCTTATAACCGAAGCTATCAGATACAGTTATACTTAATGTGAAGATCGAAATATATTGTTTTCATCATATGATTTTGGATGCAATCACAAAATTGAATCAAAACCAACATAATCTATTGATGCTGTTTTACAACCTCTAAGAGACTGTGCAAATATCAAAATCAAGGGTTCACTTACAGTGAGGACATTTTTTGTACCGTTGGGAGAATATCAGTAAACAAAAATTAAGTTCACTTCGTCTCAAAAGACTTATACTTATAATATGTAAATATGCAGCGCACAAAATACCCATGCGCAACAAGCTTAAAAAAACTAAACATTTTAAACATTGAAGAAATTGTCCAATCGAAGGAAACTATTCTTATTCAAGACAAATAATAATTCGAAAAATAAATAAAAGCTATGATTTATCTGTTGATTAATCCAATAATCCTTATTACAGGAAAAAAGATCAATTTTATGCAAAAGATGCAATACTTGGCCAGGCTAAAAAATGGACAAGTTTTTCACTCATACTTCTTCCTTTATACCACTAGCAAAAATTAAAGGTATAATACGTCTCTATTTCGGTAGAAAAACTGAAATAGAAGTTGAATATCTATATTTTATCACTTAATTGAAGCCTGGTTTCAAAAATAAGCAAATCTCGATAAAACTCTGATCACCAAAAGTAATTTATACACCATTCAGATGCACATGAAGAAATTTAGAAGTCTATCGAAATTCTCTATAATTTTACTATTTTCCTTCACATACTATAGTACCATAAGAATATTATGGAATAATATCGTTGCAAACCTCCAAAATCTTTCTAGCAACACCATTCCAACTGTGATTCTCAACGACATATTTGCGACCTTTTTCTCCCAAGATAGCCCGCGTACTCTCATCGGAAATTAATCCTAATATGACGGTTGCAAGTTCCCCAGGATTTTCTGGATTCACAGTGATTCCTCCTCCAGAAAATTCAATTAAATCTTTAACACCTGGAATACTACTTGCTACCATCGGCTTTCCACAGGCAAGATATTCGTATGTTTTCAAGGCTGAAAGCCCTATTTTCGAGTTCCTTCTTTTAATAAAAGGAGCAACACAGATCTCAGACGCATTTATGTATAGAGGAACACTTTCGTAAGGAACCCTCCCAGTGAAGATGAACTTATCAGAAAGCCGTAATTCGGAAGTTATTTTTAGTAATTTATTTTTCATAACCCCATCCCCAACAACTAAAAAACGAACTTCAGGATGCTTTTCTAGAATTAAAGGAGATGCATAAATCAGGAACTCAACACCCTGCCAGGCTGCAAGGTGCCCGACAAAGCATATGTATTTTTTTGAATTTTCTAACCCAAGTTCTTTCTTTACTTGTTCTTGGTCCATAGGCTTGAATAAATCGGTATTTGCACCATTATTGATAACAAAAATCTTATCCTGAGGTATAGAGTACAGTCTAACAATTTCATCTCTGAGTTTATCTGTAACAGAAACTATTCTGTCACAATACTTGTAATTGAGTTTTTCGGAATGGAGTGCAAGATAAGAAAAAACCTTGTATGCAAATGATTTGGAATTCGTGTTTACTTCTAACTCATCTAGAACTAGTCCGTTGACTTCCACAACTAAAGGAATTTTCAAAATTTTACATATGAACATGGGCAAGAACGGGAAAGAATTCTGGCGGAGATAAAGTATATCAGGCCTATTTTTGATACACGAATAAAGAAGATAAAATGAGAGCATGATTTCGTAAGATGGCTGTATGAGATACTTATTGTTTATTACAGGTACGTATTTTATTCCGGAAATAGCATGATTTTCACCCTTTGGATCAGGAGCGAAAAGAACTATATTAGTATATATTTTTAAATTCTTGAGGAGCTCAAGTATATGTATATTTGAACCTGATTTAATATTGAAGGATCCGTAAAAAACTAAAAAAATATTATTCACTTTTTTGAACATAATTTCCATTACCAGAATGACAAAAGTAGTTAATTAGTTTTATCCCATCATTTTGTGGGGTATTTTAATAACTCTTTGAATTCATGGGCCATTTAGATACTCGATATAAACATGTAACGAAATTTAGGAGTTTATCGAAATCCATCAGATGTCATTTTTTTTAAATTAGGAAAGTGGTTTAATATCGATCTTGAAAACGATAATTTAATTCACTTTTAGGAGATGTATTTATAGGATGAACTCTCTAGTTTTTCTGTTTTTAGGCTGTCCGGAGCGAAAAAAAGGTAAAAAGCTATGAAAATACTGGAAGTATGTCAGGAATTTCCTAACAGGTATTATCCTCAACTTGGTACATTCATAAAACAAAGTATTGATTCAATTGCAAACCAGAAAGTAAACGTTACTGTTGTGTCTCCAAAACCTATTGTGATTCCGTTTTCTGCATTTCCATATCATAATTTTTCCAAACTACCGCAGATTGAGCACACCGAAAAATACGATTTACACTATCCACGCTATTTATACATAATTCCTAAAAAGTATTTTTACCCCCTAACAGGAATCTCATATGCTTATTTCATATCCAGATACGCAATTAAAAACATAAAACCAAAACCTGATCTTCTACATGCACACTTTTCATACCCTGATGGGTTTGGGATGATAGGGCTTGCAAAGAAATGGAAGGTTCCTTTTGTAATAAGTGCACTAGGCACGTTAGAAAGGAAAGTTGCATATGAGGGATCCTACACCTCAAGGCAAATATTTGAGGCTATGAATTGTGCGGATAAGGTTCTTTCTGTCAGTGAAGACCTAAAAAATCATATAGTAAATCTTGGAATAAGCGAAGATAAGGTCAGTGTGGTTCCAAACGGCGTTGATATAGAGAAGTTCAAGCCCGCAGGGAAAGAGTATGCAAGAAATATGTTAAATTTACCTCAAGATAAAAAAATTGTTCTGTTTGTGGGAGCCTTAAAAAAAATTAAAGGTGTAGACTACCTCATTGAGGCTGCGAAAAGTTTTCTGGACACTAATATTAGTCTTTATATGGTTGGTAGGGATGATGGCATGAAAAAAAGCCTGGAAAAAAAAGCACATGAGCTCAAAATTGGCAATTACATTAAATTTACCGGGCCCTTAAACCATGAGGATATTCCTCTTTGGCTCTCAGCCTCGGACATACTGGTGCTACCATCCCTTTCCGAGGGTAGACCAAATGTAATACTTGAAGCCTTTGCCTGTGAAGTTCCAGTAGTAGCAACAAATGTAGGTGGGGTTCCTGAATTAATGATCAATGGGAAAACAGGGTATCTAGTGCCTGCAAAAAATCCGATGGAATTATCTGAAAAAGTTAATAAGCTGCTTGTGGATAGAGACCTGAGAATAAAAATGGGCAAATTTGGACGAATGACCATAATCCAGCGTGGGCTTACCTGGGAAACCCACGCAAAAAAGACTATTAAAATATACTCGAAACTTTTAATGAGTAGTTAACGTGAAGTTTAAAGTTTTGTACTTTAATGTAACTATTTGCACGTAATTAAAGGCACTTCCTTGAGCAACGCTAGAATGTACTCTAAAACAGACAAAACTATTTTTCCCAAATAGCAGGAACAAGGCTCTAATTATATAGGTAGCTTCCGTTTTGTGTGTAGTTATGAAGGTACTCTGTATTTTTCTTGCGTATTTTTCATCATTCTTATATTTTTTTCTGTTTAGTTATCTTCAAAATGGGAGCCAAAAATCTGTAGGAATCTCAGAATATTTTTTGACCTATGCCCCTTCCAAAAAATTCCTTGCTTCTAATGCCGTTTTAATTTATCCTCACTGTGGTAATCTTAAATTTTTCATTTTTTTGTATATATTTTTTACTCAATAATTCATGTAATAAGACATCTAATTCCGATCTAGAAGCTCTTCAAATAAAAGTATTAATCAGACTATAAAGGCCTCGCAAAATTTTCGTAAGAAAAGTTCCAGATAATGATAGATCCTGATCAGATAAATATATCATAGTGCTGTAGTTAGGCTTCAGACCTTTCTGGATCTTATAATACATCTTGACTATAAAGTCGAAACTTTAGAGAGATAAATTTTCAATTTGGCTTATGAAAAACATAACAGCAAGATGGAAATTTCAATGTAGATTCCGGTGATTAGAGTAATTGATGCAGCTACAATATGCTGAAACAATACTCTCAAACATTTTCTTTAGAAAATAAATTTGCTTAACTGCTTGGAGTTTTTCTGATGCGTATCAGTCTGCGGATAAATTTTACAACTAAGAATCACAAAAGGCAAACTCAAAGGTATAAAGATGGACTCGGAAACAGATTGATTAAGCAGCAGCAGGGAAAAAAATGCCAAATAAAAAAAGTTTTATTACCAGAAAGGAAAACTCAATTTGATATACAAAGCCAATTATTGCTTTTGTGATTAAACGAACACTTAGGTGATTTAACTATTTCAATTCTAAGTTTGATATACAACTTCTATCTGGACTAAAATCCATTTATTCGTCAAATATTATTTACTAGCCTCCCAAAATTCTATCAAAATTATTTGGATTTGTAAGTTTTCAAACAAATCTTTGGAAAAAGAGAATAAGTATAGATTTTTCTCACACTTTAGCATTTTTGCACTCTAATTTTTCGTGCACTTTTTGATATTTTTAGTTTATCTACATAATTTTTCATATTCAATGTTTAAAATTAGAACAAAAATTGAAAAATAAAGATTATGACAAAGAATTATCGCCTAAATAAAATTATATAAAATGAATCAAAAATTTGTTGACTATGATGTTACTTCTTCATTTCTATATAATATAAAAAATCGATTTTCAATTGCGTCCTTGATTCATTAATCAAATTTGAAAAATTAGCATACCTTCTATTAATTAGGGAAATGTTGGGAGAGAATTAAGTTAACTATTTTTAGCAATTCATGCACAAAACCAGATTTCCCGATGAAGAAATAGTGAGCTTTCATTAAATATTTTTGAACCTATGAGGATTTCTATAAACCTCTAATTTTCATGACTCTTATATAGAGTCCTTATAAGCCCACTACAAAATATATGATTTATAGAAATCATCTATACTTTTAATTTGATGAATGGATAACTTTCATATAAACAGTGATACTAGAACTTTGAAAAGAGCTTAGGAATCAGCTTTTAACGACTAAAAAATTGAACATAATCGAATACCGGATATTTCTAGTAAAAGTTTATGAAGTTTATCGGCCGCATAAGAACAATAAAATATTGACTAGTTTTTTGATCCTTGTTCACACTGGAAACGATTCAAAGAAAAACTCTGGGATTCTTAATTTAATTCACTTTTTGCAGATGTATCCAAGAATACTATCTATTTTCTCAATATGATAGTAGTTTAAAAATTAATGTCACTTTTAATGAATAATGATGGGCAAATGAAAAAACAAATTATAGGTATGTGTGTATCTGCGGAATTCATTATAGAGTATAATACAGAGGATTTCGATAAACTCCAATATTTTGCCATCTGCTTAACAGGGGTGTATAAATGATTCATGAACACAGTGTTTATCGAAATCAGCTCTATTTTACTCCAGCTGTTCCAGATTGGAACGCATATGAATATTATTGGAAAATGGGAAAAAAATATTAACTTCGAGAAAATTATTTAAAAATATTAAAGTATTTTAAGAAGGAAAATGATGAATTTTTGAAAAAATTTACATAACAGATATAAATATCACATTATTTGACTGGTAACTTTAGTTGCACCTCTCCCTTTACCAACCTTTTCTATACTTCTTTGGAAGCTTTTGTTCTTTATCTGTATCTTTTCTTATTCTTTCCGATCTTTTCGTTTTTTTCGCTTCAGTGGGTACGATTTTCAAAATAGTTGGACTTTCTGATCTTTGTTTTGATTTTTGATTCATTTCGCTTATAGATGTCGAAAAAGAAGAAGGTTTTTTCTCCTCTTCTGCCTCATTTTTCATAAACTTTTTCACGCCACAAATTACCTTATTCAATGGATTACTCCATTTAGTGGAGTTCTTCTCATTATTAGGATTATTAGCAACCATAGATATACCTTTTCTCACTTTCATTATATTTATCTGCAAGATTAATGAATTAGTAGGTAAGAATGATGATTTTAGTTAAAAAAAGTTTCTAAACTCAATTCCAAATTAAGAGGTTTTTTAATATATCTGGAATCGCAAAAATTCGTCATGTTTTTCTGTATTCTGCAATTTTAGAGAATTTTGAAAAAAAAATTACGCATTTGAACTCCTCAATTCTCATATAAATTTTTCTGAATTCTCTACAATATGATATATGGTGTATCTTCACATGGTGAATAAATAACTTCCAGTAAACTCGTAATTAGTTACATCTTTAAAAACCAATGAGATTTTAAAAGCAATTATTTATGTTGAATCACTCAAATTTCTATAAACACGAAAAAAGCGGAAAAATGGAGTCCTAATTTCCTTTTTCCCACTTTTTGTGCTCTTTAAAGTTAAATGATCTCAAAGAAAGTCTGGATTAAGCCTCTTGAATCTTACTTAAATTAATATTTTCCAAAGTTATCTTACCACTACTTCATCAATACTCTACGGTAAACATCTAATTCAGTTTTTATTCTTTCATCCCAATTTCTCGTAGTTATTAGAGTTTTTCTTGCATTTATTCCTATTTTCTTCCTCAGTTCCTCATTATTATATAAAAGTATAATATTGTCTACAAAACTATCAATGTCACCGGATTTGGCTAAAAGTCCATTTTCCATATGTTTTATGAGATTTCGTGTTGTCCCACTATCAAATGCTATTACTGGCTTTTCACAAGCCATTGTTTCTTGCACGGAACGATTCATATTACTATAAAGACTTGTAGCGATAACAACATCAGAAATTGAAAGATATTCTATAATTTCACTTAGTGAGAGTCCACCAAGAAACCTTACTTTATTATCCACTTTAATCTCTTTTGATAGATTTATTAGTGATTCTTTTAGGGGTCCACGGCCAGCAATCAACAGATATGAATTTTTTGAATCAGATACATCAAGAAATAATTTAAATGATTTGATAGCCAAATCAATGCTTTTAACAGATTCCAGAGAGCTTGTCGATAGAATAATAAAACTTGAGTGTTCAACTGATAATTTATTGATTAGTGATTTCTTTTTGTCTATGGGTCTGTAAAGTTCAGTGTCAATTCCATGATAAACGGGGGCAACTTTATTACCCCCATCATTTTCCAAATTTATTGATACTAGCCGATAAGTCGTCTAGTACAATAGATGCATTTGGCTTGCACAATTCTGCTAATACTGTTTCATATATATCGGCGGTTTTCGAATATGCAGCCCCTGATCCATGAAGCATGCCTACTACCGGAACTCCTAATATTTTTCCAATAATTGTGCAGTAAACAACATTAGAAATTTCATGAACATGGATAATATCTGGCCGCTCCATTTTTTTTAGTGTTGAATATACACTAAACGAATATAGTAAATCAATCAACGGCAAGATTGGCATTCTTTTTATAAATTTCAACGACAAAACTCTTGTCCTTATAATTTTTATCCCAAAATTCTCATCAAACTCTCTACAACTATCACCTAAATTTGGTGCAATTATAATTTGATCTTTCAAATAAAAATTTATTTTTGTGGATAGTTCTTGAATATGTATTGCTGAACCTCCTATGAAAGGATAAAATTGATATACTACTCTGGCGACACAAATTTCGTGTGCTAATTGCTCTGTTGAATTCATAATTGCTCCTTTTAAAGCCCTTCAAAAATTTTGTTTGGTCTAGGAGTTGCTGAAAATAGTAAACAAAATATTTTGTTATGAATTTCACATAAAATGAGAGTATTCCCGTTTTTCGAATTTTGTCGATCAATTCCTAAAAATGGCTTTACATGTTTCATTTTGTTGCAAATATTAAAATGATACTGATAACGTTAAACATAAACTTTATTAAAAATAAGATACAGTATATCTTTTATAAACTTTCCTATTTTATTAGTTCAGTTTTTAACTTTTTTGTGCTTTCCTAATATAGAACTTGCACAATTGAACTGAAAATTATTTGATCTGAATCTTATAAATTATAACATAGGGAAGCCTGCCCACTCCCATCAATAAATGACTTCATTTCAGCCTCTACAACAGGTTTATAATTCATTTCAGGTGAAATATTCTCTAACCTACTCCAGAAAATGCCTTAAATCGCCCTACATTCGGTCATTTTTGATATCTTAGTCCAGCCTCGCTTTTATTTATAAGGAAACTCAAAAAATACCAAAATACAATCTCAATTCACAAAAATTAAAAGAAGTAAAAAACGATTTCATCCTGGCTAGACCTTATAAATTAACTTCTGAAATACGATCTAGAACTGGGAACAATATTGCTTTGGGATTTCCATACTCTCTTGCTGCCGAATCTGCTGGCATAACGTATCAGACGTTCAATTATTGGAGGAAAAGGGGAAGATTACCTAAATCTTCATATCAGAGATAAATTTCTCTGCAAAAGTGCTGTAGCATGGCTTTCAAACTAAATACACGTAAACGTTATATAACAAAATGATATCTGACCTATACTCGTATTTGAATTTATATCGGTTAATATAGCTATATTAATTGAAATGTGATTTTTAATTGTTATATATTCCTAAATTTAGTATTTTATTACAACAATATACTCAAACAATTTTTTATGAGATTATCTGAAATTCATTTTGCTTTCAGTAATTAAAAGCTTTCAGGATAGCTCTCGTGATGGAAAAAAAATGATTTCCGATCTAAAAACAAAATTTAAATAAACGAATTTTGATTCATGGGGAATTATACTCGAGTACAAAGAAAATGGAATTTCTATAAAATCAGATATTTAATTTTTATTCATAAAATATTATTTTTTTATGAAAATTTGGATTCACAAATTATTTTGAAAAAAGAAGAAAAGCAAAATATACTGAAATTGGACTTGAGCTTCCTTAAATTAGACTTTCACATTTAAACTGAGAACCCAGTATTATGAGATTTCAAGCAATTTAATAATACTATTCAGTACAAATCCAAAATCTTTAATTGTTCTTTCAACTACATAAATTATAGAAAATAAAGAAGTTGAGATGGAAGAAGTTGGGAAAAAAAATTAAACCGGAGATTTGTGAGTATTTTGATAAAGCCCTAAATTTTGTCATAAAATTATAGGTAGACATACATGCGTAGTAAGAAGAAGATATTTCTATAAAAACACCAACCTAGACCATATATTTTCCACATTTTATAAATAAAGTGGGATTTCATGAGCGAACGAACCATAAGTAGTTTTGTAGACTTTCTTTAAAAAAAGTATCAATTCTATAATTACTAGAGATGTGATCTTTTGTCTGAAATTAAAAAATTTATTTCCGATGTTGGTGTAACATTTTTCTCCTCTTTAATGGCTGTACTCATAGCTTTCCCTATAAACGTTTTGTTGGGAAGATATCTGGGTGCCAGTGATCTTGGATTGTATAAAATGGTAAATACTATTTTTAGCACCTTGATTCTCTTCATCACGTTTGGAATTCCTGCATCCGTAATCAAATACCTAGCCGAGTTTTTTTGGAATTCCAAAAAACAACACGAAGTAGTATCTTCATGTATTATTACATCTATAGTACTTTGAATAATATCATTTTTGTTTACATACTTAACTTCTGATTTATTTTCCAGTTTTTTTGGTATGCCTCAGTTGTCAGTATTGCTAAAAATTTTATCTTTTGCCTACCCTTT
>PMJC01000234.1 GCA_003157235.1 Methanosarcina sp. | reverse complement strand
ATCTTCTGGAAGCTTGTTCCGTTAACGGATATTACATTCTTATCAAGAGTTTTTATTTTATTATGCATTGGAACCTTTTTAGATTTCGTTGCTCTTCTGATGTTCAGGAGAAATATTTTAAACATTGCTTAGATGAACAAATTTACGACCCATCTGCAAAATTCAACAACCCGTCATGTTAATTTATGATTAAGCCTTGATATTGGGAAACTTTGTCAGGAATATTAAATCAAAAACATTATGAAAACGACAATCTTAATTTTTATGATTTCCATCCTGACAATAACAGAGTGTGACTCTCAGCAGGCATATAAATTTACTAATAATGAATCTGTTTTGGATTTCTATAAACAGTATAGTTCATTTACCGATCCGGGAGAATATGCATACTTGTATAAAAATCTGCCCGACTCTTTGCCTGAGCTCTGTAGCTTAATCAAATCACAGTTTATTCATCCCTTTGCGTTACCGCAATATCGTGATCAAATACCTAAAGAGAGATGGAATGAGTCAGTTAAGTATACAACAGTTAAATCGATTTTGAAGGGGCTTCTATCCTATGACTCCCGTGGTTTAGTGAAAGATCGGAAACTTGAAGATCGATTAGTACTACATTGCTGGCATTGTTCTATTTTACTGGCATCCATACTTAAATATCGTGGTATTCCTGCCAGGGTCTGTTATGGACATGCTGCATATTTAGCACCCGGATTTCATACAGGTCACGTAATCTGTGAAGTATGGAATAAAAATGAAAACCGATGGATGCTCGTGGATCCAAGCACAGATAGGATTGATTTTAGCAGAGAAGAATTCGCTTTTAGTAACGATTCATGGTTGAAAATGCAAAAAAGGGAGATAGACCCTAACCTATATGGGATGCCGGGCAACAATGACAATTATAACGGACTAGTTTCGATAGTATCGACAGTTTGTCTTGATTTGGCTTCGATATTGGGAAATGAATATTCAATATACCAATATGCACAAATATTGAATTATGCATTTCAAAACAATAATCAATTGCAAGATAAACAAATAGAAATCCTAAACAGAATCAGCAAATTAATGAAATCACTCAATGCTGAAAATCTTTCGGAATTACAGAAAATTTATAATAATACACCTCAAATTCAAATTACAGAGACACATCAATTCGATCTCTCCAAATTAGCTGCCTCATCAGATAAACCGGATATTAAAAAGCTATCTTCAATAAATAAACCTGATATTGAATTTGTAGAAATACCGGGAGGTACATTTATGATGGGAAGCCCTGTTACCGAGCCGGGAAGAAAAGATGATGAAATACAACATGAAGTTACATTGAGCGCCTTTAAAATGAGCAAATATCCTGTAACCTTTGAGCAATATGATCTGTTTTGTGAAGCAACCGGCAGAGAAAAACCCTTTGGATTTAAACGCGGTAATATGCCGGTATCACAAGTAACCTGGTACGATGCAAATGCATTTGCCGAATGGATGGGTTGCCGGTTGCCTACAGAAGCCGAATGGGAATATGCTGCCCGTGCAAATACAACCACTCCTTTTTATACTGGTGATTGTCTTACATCAGAACAAGCTAATTTTAATGGCAACGAACCTTATTTTAACTGTGAAAAAAGTAAAAACATAAAGAACCCATTACCTGTAGGTAGTTTTTCTCCGAATGCATTTGGATTATACGATATGCATGGTAATATTTGGGAATGGACAAACGATTGGTACGGAGAGTACAATGTAGATGACAAATTGAACCCCAAGGGACCGAATACCGGCACTAAAAAAGTTGACCGTGGGGGTGGTTTTTATGATCCTGCCTGGAGATGCCGGTCAGCCTATCGTGCGGGTGGGGACCCTCCAGTAAATAGAGGTACGGGTATTAGTTTTAGATTGGTAAAAGATGAATAATAATAAGTAATATTATCCTGATCAGCACGGAAGATTATATAAATAATTTTTCCGTGCTTGAATTTTTTAATATAAATTGACTTCATGAAATTCAAAAACAAAAAAAGAAAGGCTTTCTTTAACCCTATAATGTGGATTTTGCTTTTTACAGTAACACCTCCCATCATAGGCTATTTATTTAAGGGTCCTCAAATATTCTCCTCAGTTTCTTATTATTTCACTCAAACTTCAATTGGGTATGCATATGGAATTGCATTTGGAATAGGCAATTTTGGAATAGGTAAATATTTCAAAAAGCTTGACTGGGCAAAAAATCCAAAAAGGATGAATAGAATCACCTTTATTGTGTTTATGGGTTATGCGATTATTACGGGTATTATGTTACCTTACTCAGTTGACCGTTTTTTATGGGGAATGTCGGGCATTAGTGTTTTTTATGATGTGTCGGCAAAAGCTTTTATAACTACAGTATTAAGCCTGATTGTATTCTATTTCAATATCACAACACTTATTTCCAATAATTGGATTAAATCTATTGAAAAAAATGAGGAATTAAAAAGAGAAAACCTGTTGGCCAAATATGAAGCATTGAAGAACCAGGTAAATCCTCATTTTCTTTTCAACAGTTTAAATACCCTTAGCGGTGTGGTAGAACAAAAACCTGAAATGGCCACTGAGTTTATCAAGAAACTATCAGATATTTACCGGTATGTGCTGGAGCAAAACGATAAAGAACTGGTTTCAATACATGATGAATTAAAATTTGTTGAAGATTATATATTCCTTTCACAAATGAGGTTTGGGAAAGGGCTTATATTCAATTCGCATATAATGAAAGACCAAAACTTTCATGTTGCTCCTTTGGCTATACAAATGCTCGTTGAAAATGCCATCAAGCACAACATAATTTTAGACGATATGCCATTGAAAATTGAAATGGAAATTGAANNTGCCATTGAAAATTGAAATGGAAAGTGAAAATGGTTTTGTAATCGTGAGAAACAACCTTCAAAAGAAAAAAACAATAAATTCGGGCAAAGAACCCCTGGGACTGGAGAACCTTATAAAAAGATATGCATATCTTTCCGGAGAACCAGTGGAAGTTATCGAATCGGATGGTAAGTTTATTATAAAATTGCCGATTATTGAACCTTAATATATGAATTGCCTTATTGTAGAAGATGAGAAAGTAGCCGCCGATAGATTAGTCGGATTAATTAAGAAATGCGACCCTTCAATAAACATATCAGAAATCGTACAATCGGTCAAAAATGCCGTTCTATGGTTAAATACTCATCAGGCGCCCGGCTTAATTTTTATGGACATTCAACTGGCCGATGGCTTAAGTTTTGAAATATATGAACAAACCATTGTTAAAACTCCTGTGATTTTCACCACTGCCTATGATGAATACGCCCTTAAAGCTTTCAAGGTAAACAGTATTGATTATTTACTTAAACCAGTTGATCTGAATGAGTTAAAAAATGCGATTGATAAATATAAAGAAAACAACTCGCCTAAAGAGATACCGGTGCAGGTTTTTGATAGCATAATGCACTCGCTTACAAAAAAATACAAGGACAAATTCGTAATAAATGTAGGTGAACATATTAAAGTTTTTACTGCCGATGATATTCAATGTTTCTTTAGTTTGGNNAGATCCGGCACAGTTTTTCCGCATTAACCGGAAATTCATTGTTTCTTTTTCAGCCATTTCAGACATCATTAGCTATTCCAATAGTCGTTTAAAAGTTAAACTTAATTCAAACAATTCTGATGACTTAATAGTAAGCCGT
>PMJC01000381.1 GCA_003157235.1 Methanosarcina sp. | reverse complement strand
ATGGGCGGTGTTCCAGGCAGTCAGGTCATTCACTATGACATGGGGGATAAGGCAAATAACTCTTTTCCAATTAAAGTATCCCTGCTTGCAAGAGAAAAATGCCAGATCAGGCACACTGCTCTTGAGGCAGCCCGTATTACAGCAAACAGGCACCTTACTGCAGATACCGGCAAAATGGGATTTTATATGAAGCTCCGTGTATACCCTCATGAAGTACTCAGAGAAAATAAACAAGCAACCGGTGCAGGGGCTGATCGTGTATCCAGTGGAATGCGCGGAGCCTTTGGAAAAAACGTAGGTACAGCAGCAAGGGTATACACAATGCAGAAGATCTTCACAGTGGCTGTTGAAAAGCAAAACTTCGAGGCCGCAAAGAAAGCTCTCTGGCATGCAGGACAGAAACTGCCTACCCCTTGCAGAATCGTTGTTGATCAAGGGGCAGAGTTGGTACAGTAACCAGTTAAACTGTTAACATCGAAAGGAGAATATTAATGTACGATTACGAAGAGCTTTTGAACCGTGCAATTGCAAAAATGCCTGATATTGAGACTACAGATGCTCGATTCGTAATCCCTGAGCCCAGAGTATTTTCTGAAGGCAAGACCACAATTCTGGATAACTTTGGAAATATTGCAGATATCCTTAACCGGGACACTGATCACCTGATGAAATATCTCACCAGAGAGCTAGGGACTGCAGGTAAGATCGAAGGCACACGTGCAGTCTTCCAGGGAAGGTTCACGAGAGCTCAGATTGCTGATAACATACATGCTTATGTAGATGAGTATGTCATGTGCTCAGAATGCGAACGCCCCGATACTCAGCTTGTTAGGGTGGAAAGGGTACTTGTCTTGAAATGTTCTGCTTGCGGAGCTCACAGACCTGTCAAAAAGAGAAAGGTCAGCAATGTGATTGTCAGGGATGCTATCGAAGAAGACGGAATCTATGAACTTCGGATTGATGCCGTGGGATCCAAAGGTGATGGGATAGCAAAAATAGATAAATACACTGTTTTCGTGCCTGGGGCCGCAAAAGGCGACGTCGTCAAGGTAAAAATAAAGAAGATTAGTGGAAACCTTGCCTTTTCAGAAAGAGTTTGAGGTTTAAGCTTTTTAAACATGATTAAGGAAATCCAGGCCGACTACTTTTGTATTCATTTCTCGTGCCTGGATAGTTTAAGTCTTCATTCTCAGGCTCCAGACTCTCATACCATACATTGCCTCTTTTTGAAGTTCTAAATAATGTTCAACCGATTTTTAATTAAAGATCTTCTGGAGTTCAACTAGGAAATAAAAGGCTATTATAGATATTCAGCAGTTAAATCAGGAATATGTGAGGAAAAAATGACTTCTGCTAAAAAGAATATCTCAAACTTCCCATTGAGGAGTCCTCTATTAGATGAAAAAAATTTAGAAATTCTCTCCATTCCAGGACTATCTGTAAACCTCCAGCATGTTGGAAATATCCTGGAACTTACAGCAACCGGAACTCTGAAAGGAGTTTGCAACCCTATCCTAAAGAAGATTAATTCTCGCCTGCAGGAGGAAAAACTAGCCCTTGTACAGGAAGACAGAATAATTGCCTCGGCTTGGCTTCCACCAATACCGAGCTCTGTGTTCAAACGTCTCATTCTTGCAGAAATGCAAATAGCCCTCGGGAAATATATCCCAGAAACGGTATCAATTGAACTCACATGCCAGAATAGTTATAGATATCCGCCTGAAACGGTCTCAGAGGAAATGGATAAAGGTACTATTAAAAGAATAATTAACGAAGCTCTCGAACTTGGTACTTTCATTATTACATTTACAGAGAATGATCCTCTACTGCGGGAAGAGATATTTGAATTTATCAAGTATGTGGATAAAAAACGTGCTATAGTGAACTGTTCCACATGGGGTACTGATTTTTCAAGAGAAATTGCCTGCCGTTTGAAAGAAGAAGAGCTTCATTCTATTATGGTGGCCATTTACTCAACTAATCCTCAAAAACACGATGTAATACGGAAGTCTGAAGGAGCATTGGAAAGAGCAACATCTGCCATAAAAATAGCACTTGAAGCAGGACTAATGGTCGTAATGACAACTCATGTATCTCCTTCAAACATACATGAACTTCCTGCTTTATATGACCTTGCATCGGAATTGGGTGTGCATGAATTCTCAGTCTGGGAAGCAATGCCAAAAACCAGGGCAGAACCTGTACTTACTGAAGAGAACCGTAAGTATATACTAAAGATGTACCACATGATAAATTCCAGTCGTGAAGGCCTTCGAATGTTTTCAAATACTTATTTTGAAGGACAGATGCTGGGTGCTATGGCAGGAAGGCGCTGGATGCATATTACAGCATATGGAGACGTAAAGCCCAGTCCTTATATTCCTTTCAGTTTTGGGAATGTAAAAGAAGAATCCTTGAAAGAAATCTGGCAGAAAATCAGNNGAGTTTATGGAACTCGTTGATAGAATTCCTGCAGAGGCAAAATTGCCCTACCCTTTTGAAAAGGTTTATAAAAGATAATCTCAAGGTAATATACTAGCGGAATATTTTTTGAGCTTTTTTTCTCTGATATTTTAGATCTCATTCAACATGAAAATACGTGGCGGGAACGTTCCTCAAGGACTCTCACCATTCTCTTTTGCCATAACTGTGATAATTTCAATAGCTATTTTTGTATTTTTATCAATCGAGAATATCTAAGTCTTAAAATTTTTCGTCTTGTGAATTCCTCCCTTTTGGAATTTTGTTTCATCTTAGTATACCTGGCCATTTGTAATCAAATGCCCTGTAATTTTGGCAATTTTCTTGCTAGAGCAATAATTGCTTTTGAATGTCCAGTTGATGTCTTCTTCCACTTTAAAAACTCTCTTAACTTATTATTTTCTCTAATGCTAATTCATAAGTAAACTATATTAGATTCCATCTTTCTATCTTTGATAATCTTTTTGCGATTCTGCCATTTTAGAATTTATCCACATATTGTCATACATTCTGAACTATTCCAAGCCATGAAGAAAATTTATCCCTGAAGAAAAGTCCTTGAAATTGCCTATTTCAGCAATCAGAGTTATTACATCAATTTATTCAATATACGAAATCAACATTAAAGTACTTATTTCAAGTGAATGTTTCCCATAAGAATAATTGAAAACTTATTTATCTAAAATTTCGATTTCATCGGCAAGATATATTATAATATCCAGACATTTCTGAAGCTTAACTACAATGGTTAGAGATATTTCGATTTCTAGAATCCCTCTTATCTGAACACTTTTTTTTACAAATATTTAACGAATAATTATCTATTATCTGATATATTGTCTTACCTGAAGAAATTAGGATAGAATTTTTCTGTCATTCTTCCCAAGAATGTATGCCATTACATTATTTAGAGTGAATATTTCAGGTGCAGGAATAGCTTGAGCTTCATTTTTTAAATTTATTCTTTTTTGTGCAAGTTTGTGACGAAATCGAATCTATAAACGAAATCCTCTATGGTTTTTGGGAAGACTTTTGATGACTGAACCATGTTATTAAGTGCA
>PMJC01000197.1 GCA_003157235.1 Methanosarcina sp. | reverse complement strand
AGGCGATGTGTTAAGTCCTATCTTATCAGGGGTTTCCATGGGAGAATTCGGGGTAGGGTCCAGAGGTAGTGGGGATTTCTACGTTCACTCCAAGCTCGGAGAAGTTATAGGTCAAACAGGTGCATTTGTAGACAGTTCTCAGCTTGATGACTCAGGTGTTGTTAAATTCGGTGACGATTACCTCGTTGTTACAATTGACGGCATTCATTCTCGCCTGAGTGAGTTTCCTTTTCTTTCAGGCTTTCATGTAGCTAGAGCAGCTTTACGTGATGTATATTCTATGGGAGCCCGTCCTCTGGCGATGTTTTCAGATATCCATATCGCAGACGATGGAGATGTTGCGAAGATCTTTGATCATATTGTAGGAATAACTACGGTTTCTGAACTAACTGGAATACCTCTCATAACTGGAAGCACACTTCGAATTGGCGGGGACATGGTCATAGGCGAACGAATGACAGGCGGCGTTGGTGCTGTAGGTATAACTTCCTATCTGACCTCTCGAAATAAAACACGAGTAGGAGACCTTATACTTATGACTGAAGGAGCTGGTGGTGGTACAGTTTCTACAACTGCGCTTTATTACGGGATGCATGATGTCGTGGAAGAGACTATCAACATCCATTTCCTGGAAGCCTGCGAAGCTCTACTGAAATCAGGACTTTATAGGAAAATCCATTCTATGACTGACGTTACTAATGGCGGAATTCGGGGTGATGCCAGAGAAATCTCAAAGACCGCAGATGTAAAAATGATATTTGAAGAAGAAAAAATGAGAGCACTTGTAAATCCAAGGGTGCTTTCTATGCTGGAGTTCCTGGAGATCGACTACCTTGGAATATCTATCGATGCTTTGTTAATCATTGCACCACCCGAACATGCCAGAGATATTTTAGAAACTGTTAGGGCTGCAAATGTCGANNTATACCCCTGTGAAAAAGGTACATGGTGAAGAAAATCCTAGAGATTTTGAGGATATGAGGGCATCAATCGAAATGGCAGCTGAAGAGGCTATCAGTAAAAAGCGTCGGATTCTTGAACATATCAAAGGTAAAAGGAAAAATTAGGCTAAATGATGCCTGAAATTTTGATTAAAGACTAAAAAGTGAGTAGAATATTTTTTGCTTACTATAAGTACTTGCTTTTCTTTTACAATAATTTTGACTTCTTCTTTAACTTTTATTGCATACTCTGACGTGGTTTTGAAGTATTCTTTAATTGTAACTTTGATTGATAGTTTTATTTCCATGCTTATAGGAGGTTTTTATATTTACGAGGAATAAAAAGTAACATGATACCAACAAATTTTTGAACAATTTTGTATGATTCTATTTGTCAGATAATTCTCTGCTTCTTGATGGTCATTTTTCCAAATTTTGATCGAATTTTTAATATTAAATTTGATAGATTATATGAGTAACATGAAATGATATTAAATGCTATGTAAAAATTGGGTAGNNAATTTGAATTTTTTTAAAATCTTAAATAGTTTTTGACTAAAATGTGAGATTTTGTTCCATATATCTCTTTATGCTACTGATGCTGTTTCTCCCATAAGTTAATAATCAGAAGTATTTTATTGTATCAAGATGGATATCATTCAAATGATTTTAGGTAGGCTCGATAGTTATACGAGAAGAAAAAATCGGTTAAATACACAAATTGCTGGGGAGATTAGGACAGGATTCCTGCGAAAAAAAATTAAAGGTAAATTGAAATTCTCGATAGAAAAGAGGTTGATTTTATATCCCACTTTCTGCACATGTACACAAAAATTCTGCATATTTCTTAATATGGGGTATCTTAAAAACTAATCTAACTTACATGAATAAGAATGGCCAAATTAGCTAACAAATTACACATGCTCATGCATCTGTAGAATGTTGGCCAGATTATACACGCCTGAATTATTTCATGCAAAATCCTACCAAGATACCTTTTGAGATCTTTATAAACTCAGTTTTTTCATCCTTTCTACAGCTTCCTTAATTCTCTCAACTGGCTTTGTGAGAGCAAACCTGATGTAGCCTTCTCCAGCTTCTCCGAAGCCAACACCGGGAGTTGCAACGATTCCGGCTTCTTCGAGCAGGAGTTTTGCAAAACTGATTGAGCTAAAGCTCTTCGGGACAGGAGTCCATATGTAGAAAGTAGCTTTTGGCAACTTTACTCCAAGGCTCATAGCCTTGAGTCCTTCTATGAGAGCATTCCGTCTTTTCTCATAAATTTTATTCGTTTCTTCAACATTGGTCTGGGAAAAGTTGAGAGCTGCAATGCCTGCAATCTGAATAGCATCAAATACACCTGAATCTACGTTGGACTTAACTTTTCCAAGTCCCTGTATAAGAGCTTTGTTTCCGACCGCAAATCCTAATCTCCAACCAGTCATATTATATGTCTTTGAGTGCGAATAAAGTTCTATTCCGATGTCCATTGCCCCTTTTGCTGAAAGAAAAGAGGGACTTTTGTATCCGTCGTATGTAATCTGGGAGTAGGCGTTATCATGTACTGCAATGATGTCATGCTTCTTGCAGAACTTTGTAACTTTGTCAAAGAATACCATGTCAGCTGTTGCAGTAGTTGGGTTATTAGGGTAATTGAAAAAGAAAAGTTTGGCTTTTTGTAGGACCTCCTCCGAAATCGAGTCAAGATCAGGCAGGAAATTGTTCTCGGCCTTTAGATGAAGAGGATATGGCTCTCCACCAGCAAAAAGAGCCCCAATTTTATAAACCGGATACCCCGGATCGGTATAAAGTACAACATCACCCCTATTGATAAATGCGATAGGAATGTGGGCAATAGCTTCCTTTGAACCAATTAGAGCCAGCACTTCATTCGTAGGGTCAAGCTCAATTCCCTTATATTTCTCACACCATTCAGCTGCAGCTATTCTGAATTCCGGCATTCCAGNNGTCGACAATATGTGGGTATGTCGGGAGGTCCGGATCTCCCACTCCAAGATCAATAACGTCCACTCCTGCCGCAATCATTTTACCCTTTGATTCATCGATAACTGAAAAAAGATATGGTGGTAATGCATTGATTCTATTAGAATACATTATTAAAGTCACCTGAATATGATTCGAAATGCATGATGCGTATTAATTAATGTATTGGCAATATTAAAAGGTATGGATGAAAGAAAAAATCAAGATTTATAATGAATCTCAATACTATGTTGAAAATTTAATGAGTATCACCTAAACTAATTTGGGTACCATAAAAAGAAGCATTTATTAATTTTTCGATTTCGAATTTTCGATTGTTTTAAATTTAAAAATAAATGAGATTTGTCCTTTTGTTATACTTCAGTACTTCATCAACTGGCTTAGCTACTCGGCAAAATTTTATCAAGTTTCACGATTTTTATCGAAAATTAATGTTGAATATTGTTTTTCCTTCAAATTATTTTTCTCAATTTTTCCATCAGTTATAATTGGAAGTATCTATTACATAAAATAAATATCTTCCAACTGATTTTTTATAAATCGAACAGTTATAAATATACATAATGATGAAAAGAAAATGTTATAAGTAGGTTAATAAAGATTCNNATTTTCTGTAAAGTTTTTGGAGACTGAGGAGTCTCTAGCTATTTTTGTCGTTAGAGAGAGGGATTATCAACATCTTATTGACTTTACAGAACTTCCAACAACATAAATTCTCTAGGACCAGAGAGGTTGAGATGGGAAATCAATACAATTAAACTTTAAACTGTCTCACACGCAGCTTTAACTCCACTCTATTATACTTAATTTTGTTCCTCGAGTGCATAGGTCAGACGTACGAATAGACACAAAAGTATAATTATCTTCTGAATTATACACATGTTTGGAATCATGCATTAAGTATCAAAATTATGAGGATTAAGAAGTATTCTCAAAGCAGTAAACTGAGTAAGTTCTAGTTTATAATCATAGCTCAAGAATTTCAGGTCCATCATCTGCTTCTTCAAGCCATTTGCAGCTTTCTTTCCGGTTGACAATACCCATAGTAAGTTCTATCCCACTTTTTTCCACGTATTCTCTTATCCTTCTCAGAGCATGATCTACCATACCGCCGGCTGCAAGGATGAGGCAACGTTTTCCACAAAGAGCCATTAAGATCGATTTGTCTATAACGCCTGAGGTGACATCTAAGTGGATACCATTCTTTTCGGCAAGAATTTTATTTTTCTTGCCCATTGCCCCTACAAAAACCATTTCTCCCTCTTTCAGGATTTGTCGTATCTCTTTGAGGGAATAATTGTTAGTATCATAAAGTAAAACTCCGCCGGCTTTAATGCCCTTACGCTTCAATTCAACAATGGCTCTTCCATCGAGATGAATATGCAGAACCTTAGCATTAATAGCCTCATAAGGGGAATGAGTTGCATAATCCCCATACATAACTCCAAGGTTCAGACTGTCTCCTTCCTTGACCTTTGGCGGAACATCAACCCACATAAGATCTAGTGATTTGAAGGTATTAACAAGTTCTGGTACTGTTTTCGGGGAGTTTTTCCCATAAGCAAGCCCTCGCCTTTCTATTTCATAATAAATTTCAAGAGTAGTTGGCTGACGAAGACCTGCTTTTTTTAGAAGTTCCTGCTCTTTGAAAACTTCTGTAGGTGTCCCCTGGCCTATAAGTTTGCTGTTTGACATGATGTATACATAATCAGACCAGCGATATGCCAGATCCACATCATGAGTGGAGATTATGATAGTGGTTCCGAATTGGTTAAATTCGTTCAGCAGATCCATTATTTCATCCGCACCAATCGGATCAAGATTCGAGAGGGGTTCATCTAGAATGATTATTTCGGGTTCCATTGCCATAATACCTGCAAGTGCAACCCTTTTTTTCTGGCCTCCGCTGAGATGATGGGGAGGCTTGTCCTGCAAGTGAGAGAGTCCAACTTGCTCAAGGGAATGCTTCACGCAGAAATCGACTCTTTCTTTTGAATAACCCAGGTTTGCAGGTCCAAAAGCTATATCCTGGTATACAGTGGGAGCAAAGATCTGGTCATCAGAATTTTGAAAAACGATTCCGATGGATTTTCGGATTTCTCTGAGGGACTTTGAATCATATTTAAACGGAATTCCATGAAAATGAACTTCACCTTCATCAGGCTTTAAGGTCCCATTCATAAGTAGAAAAAGTGTGGACTTTCCTGAGCCATTTTGCCCTACAAAAGCAACCTTTTTCCCTTTTTTGATTTCAATATTCAGATCCTTACAAGCTACAGTCTCGTCTGGATAGGTGTATTTAAGGTTCCTAGTCTCAAGAATGATCACAATCTGTTACCTCAAACAATGAATATATTTTTTGTAAAATAAAAGAGAAAAATAGTCGAGATGAAATAAACAGAAGTTAAAAGCAATTCTATTGTTTTTATAGGCTTTTGAACTTCGAAAACAGTCATTTTCCCGTTATAACATCTGGAATTCATTGCAAGGAAGAGCTTATCTCCCTGTTCCCAAGATCTTATAAAAACTGTGCTTGTAAGCATGCTAATAGAATTAATGGAACGCCTGAAATTCGAGTATCCTAATCTCATTGTTTGGGCATACATTGTGGAACTGGCAATTTCAAGAAAGACGAAGATGTAACGATAAATTAGCATAGTAAGCTCGATCAGAGACTCTGGTAGCCTGGAAGCTTTGAAAACAGCAAAGAGTTCGATCATAGGTGTTGTCAGTGCAAGAAAGTAAAGGCAACATATCCCACTAAAGGACCTAGAAAGGACTAGAAGAGCAAGCTCAAGTCCATCTGCCTTTATCGAAAAAGGATGACCTATAAATTTGAAGGACAACAGCTCATGTCCCGAGCCTGAGAAAAAAGTAATTATAAGGATACCAGCAGCAGCAAAGCCTATTGGCGCAAGTAAAAGTTTAGAATAGAATCTAGGAGACACCCTCCCAAAAGCAATTGTCGTAAAACTCATACAAAGAGCTATGAATACAGGAGTGATAGGGGATGCACATGAGACTCCTATAATCAATCCGAAGAAAACTATTGCCAGTTTTAGCCAGTTGTTTCGGTGCCGTAGAGGGCTAATAAGAGCATAGTCGTCAAGAATATTGTTCATTGGGAAACCTGCGGATAAGTGGATGAAAATTAAAAAATTATTAGCTATTTTAGTGGGTTATAACCAACTAAAAATTAAAGGATATTTCGATAAATTTCTGATTTCAATGAATCCTCTAAAGGCTAAAAATTAAGGATTACCTATCATGTTTGGATTTTTTCGTCCCTTTGCACCTTTTTATCCCTTTGCATACCAAAATCGCTTTCAAAACGGTTTTTTGCTCTGTAATACCCGAGGAAGTAACCGATAATTATTGCACCGGTAGCTGCTTGAAGGCCAAAAAGCAGACTTTCAATTTCATCACTTGGAGGTACCCAGATAGGTTTTGCAATGGGCTTGTAAGCCCCACCTGTAATTTGATCAATAACACCTGCGGGTTTGTCATCAGCTCCACCATAGTCGGCATGTGTGGTAGAAGACATATAAAAGAACTGAGCTGCAAAAATCAGAATTATAGCAATCACGATAAATTCAAGTTTCCTGCTCATGAAGAAAGCCCCCTGAGTTTATGAACTAAAGATTCGTTCAATACTTTCATTTCAACAAGGATATCACTCTTGACTTCAATCACGTACTTGAAGAGTAGGGCACTAACAGCGCCTTCGATGATTGCCAAGGGTACCTGAGTAATTGCGAAGATCGCAAGAAATTTGCTAAATGAACTGATGAAAGCCACATAATTAAAGAGTCCTCCTGCAGGAAATGCCAAGGCAAGTTCCGTGGAAGTTGTAATATAAGTAGCCAAGTCTCCGAAAGCTGCAGCCAGAAAGACAATTAAATAAAAGTTGAATTTTGCTTTCATTCCGGCTTTATAAATAAGGTATGAAACCACAGGACCCACGATGCCCATGGAAAATACATTTGCTCCAAGAGTCGTAAGTCCTCCATGAGCTAGGAAGAGAGCTTGGAATATCAGTACAATAGTTCCAAGAACTGCAGTAATCGCAGGTCCAAAAATGATTGCACCTATACCTGTTCCTGTAGGGTGGGAACAACTTCCTGTAACGGAAGGTATTTTCAAGGAGGAAAGTACGAAGATAAATGCACCTGCGACAGCAAGGATAGGTAATATCTCGCGTTTTTCTTTCACTAATTTGTTAAGTTTGTAAACACCAAATGCAATCACTGGTATTGATGCTGTAAACCATATGAGACACCAGAACACCGGTAAAAAACCTTCCATTATATGCATAGGATCACCATGAAATATCAAGTCAAGTAAATATTATTTAAATTAAATCAAATTAAATTGCGTTTATATTAATAAAGTTTGTGATTTAAAAAAAGCAAATTTTGGAGAGCCTATAAAGTAAATTTTAGACAAGAATGCACTCAATGTAAAATAAGTTGCAGATAATAAAAGCAGATTTTGATCAAGACTTATGGCTACCAAATTATGATTATTCATACTTTATTTCAATACTGCTTTTCTTTATATTTTTATAAAAATTCATCTATTTATCTAACTCATAGACATTGCTCATCGATAAAAATGTGAAAATGGATCATAGTAATTAAAAAGGTTCTGGTGCAAAAATAATATTTCCTCAGTTTGAGACTACAATTCTTACCTTTGTGTGCCATTTTATACGTAATGAGATTAATCAAATTTCCTAATTGTGAAGGTTTACACTGATTTTGCAACAAAGCCAGATTTTTTGAACAAGAACATGAATTGTTCTCCAC
>PMJC01000039.1:4109-9254 GCA_003157235.1 Methanosarcina sp. | reverse complement strand
GTATTTCTGTGCCCGTTGAAGAGGGCGAAACTTATGATGTAACTATTCAGGATATTGCTCGCCAGGGAGATGGCATCGCCCGTATCGAAGGCTTCGTAGTTTTTGTCCCGAATACTAGTATAGGCGATGAAGTTCAGATTAAGGTTGGAAGGGTACTTCCCAAATTTGCATTTGCAACTGTTGTCGAATAAGTACAGTTTCCAAAAATCAAGTGTTATACTAAAATTTAACTTAAGTAAACTAAGGAATGATTTTTTATGTTCAGAGAAGAGAGTCGCTCAGTCCCTATCGAAGAGGGCGAAGTTTATGATGTAACAATTCAGGATATTGCTCGCCANNAAAGTTGGTGATGAGGTTCGAATTAAAGTAGAAAGGGTACTCCCCAAATTTGCATTTGCAAGTGTTGTCGAGTAAATGCAGGTTCTAATTGAATGATTGCTTCAAATTTCAACTTGATCTATTAAGGAATGGTTTTGATGCTCAGAGACGAAAGTAGCTCTGTTCCTGTCGAAGAAGGCGAAATTTACGATGTAACAATTCAAGATATCGCTCGCCAGGGAGATGGTATTGCTCGTATAGAGAGCTTTGTAATTTTTGTCCCAGGAACCAAGGTTGGCGATGAGGTAAGGATTAAGATAGAAAGGATACTTCCAAAATATGGTTTTGCTAGTCTCGTTAAATAAGCGTGATACTTCAAATAAAAACAAGCAAGACTGAAAAATATTATGTAGATTAATTTTTTTCAGTCTTTTTGTATTCATTTTGAATTTTTAATGATTTTTAGGAGATTCCATCACTACAATGTGTGTTATTTGATTCTTTCTTTTTTGGGGCTTATATTCAAATTTTATTCTGATCTATTTTAATATCTTATTTCTGATCTCTAATTTAACATTTAGATTTTGAAATCAAAGATATTTTCATATTTGAGAAGGATATAGAAGTAATATTTATATCAATAAATTTTTGTCCCGTTTTTGAAGATTTTATTTGACGGATAATCATCTGTCTTTTGATAGTTATTTTTTTCTAAATTTTGATTGAATTTAAGATACTGAATTTGCCAGATTATTATATATTACGGGGACGATATTTAGTACTGGCCAATTAATTTGATAGCAGAAATGCAAAAATGGAGCAATAATCCTCTATACTTATATAACTTTTTCAGCATTTTGGGTTAGAAATTGAATAATTGGAGATAATTTTGGTGAAGTTTTTGAAGGCTCTCAAATGATTTTTGAAAAGCTGATGAATACTTAAAATGATTGTTAACAGATCTAAATTTTCCAATTCCCAGATGCATAGGAGTTTATCAAAATATTCTGGAATATATATCCCTATTGAACAAAAACAATTTCTAAGAAAAAATATATTAAAACAAGTATGAACGACAAAAAAGAAAAAGTAGGCAAAAAAGCCTACTCTGTTTTAAAATATTTGACCATTTAGTTTATTTTGCTGGGATGATGAGAGATCTCTCACCGGCACACACAAACTCTCTCATGGCACCGCGACCGAATTCTCTCCTGGGTTCAGCGAAATTGAAGGGCAGGAGGTCATCAGCGAAACATACCTTGATGAGGGGGTTAACGGTGAATGCATCGCCACGGCCTGCATGAGCTGCCTGAGCAATACCTGCATACCCACCCTGATGTCCGACATTCATTGCGTAGTTAGGGTAGTTAGGTCCACGTAGTTCGTCTGGGAGACCTTCATCGCCCTGGTAAGACAGAACGTTTGTGGCACCACACTGGTCTTGCAGGTCGTATCCGAAGAAGCCGAGACGTCCCCATGCTTCCTTGTGAAGGTACATGGATAGATACCATGCTGAGAGCCCAGCGTTGGCATTTGCGGTTGCNNGTTGCTCTCTGAGACCCACCAAAGTGATCTTCAAGGGCTGTTGGGAATTTTTCGTAGGTCTCGATACCATAGACTGTGGACTCAGTTGCAATGTCCTTTATAACGTCCAAGGTTGCCTTTATCTTGTTGTCCTTGCCGACTTTTGCAGCACCCTTGTATTTGTCGTTGATGTAATCAATGTTGTAGTAGACGTTGTTGTCGAGGATGTCGTCAGTGTATGCAGCTGTTGCATATTGTGTGAACCCGACACCACCGGACATATAGGATCCGAGCCAGATCTGGTCATACAACATGCAGCCTGCACCCACGACTTCAAGGGCGACCTTTGCTGGATCGTCAATCACTTTGCGGCTAGTCTGCATGATGTCTGATATGTGACCGAAGGACAGTCCACCTGGCTCATTAGGACCACGTGCACGCCTTGCAGGCAGCATCTCACCCATGGAAACCAGAGCGGCATGCTTTGCAGCGAAGGACAGGTCAGCGACAGCTGCTTCACCGGCGCACATTGAATATGCAGAAATGAAGGACATACCGATCTGCATGGCTGCCCACCTGGAGGTCTGAGCACCGTCAGTCGTTCTGGAGACGATTGTCGGGATGTGGATTGCCTGCCAGGAAGTTTTACCGATGGAGGCCTTAATCTGAGCTGCCTGTTCTGCATTGAACTCCTTATTGATATTGATAAGGAACTGCTTGTCTATTTCGTCTGCAAGCGCGTCATCGCCTGTGAAGACTTTGACGTAACAGTCATCTACAAGTGCTGGATGGGTTTCAACCATCATTTCCTGAACAACTGCTGCGCCAGGCATGGCGTGGTTAAGGACTTCAAGATAGTGGTTAATAGTTTCAGGAGTAACTTCCTTACCCAGCCTTTTCTCAAGGGTCTCATGAGCAAGGTCAAGACCGACTATACACGTTCTTCTGATATCATCCCACATCTGCTGCATTGCAGCGTTGTTTACGTAGTGGAGGTCATCAGGTTCTGCAACGATGTCAGTGCCGGAGATGATATAGGGAGTAATTGCACGCTGACCTATGGGAGCACCTGAGTGCATCATCGGGTTGTAGAATGCTAGGCCTCTCTTCTCTGCAAGTTTCTTTCCGGCTTTAATCATGTCGGCTTTTCTTGGATCTTGCGTAGGTCCAAGCCTCAGGAATTTTTCGGTCTTGCCAGTAATGTCCTTTGTGGACTGCTTGTTAGAACCAAATTCTTTTGTGAACTTGACTTCCATTGATTTTTTGAATTTAGAGTAAATATCTGCTGCCATTGTGGTCACCTCATTTAGGCTGGAATCCGTACTTAGTCCTATTATCGAATATTCTGTGTACCCATTCAACGACTTCTGGGTCGTCCTTGAAGGCCACATTGTCCACACGGTAGATGGTAGTCCTCTTTGCAGCTTCTGCTTCAGACATAGGCTTTCCAAGGTTTACTTTCCTATCGAGTGGAATTGCAACTTGATCCTTATCCATGATGATGTTGCCGCCTTCGAGTCTTCTCCTGTCGAGCATATCAAACATTACACCATCTTCCTGGAGACGGACGGAGTGGCCGTGCACTGTTGCACCACGCACACCGCAGAGTGCATGGTCACTAATTTCGGTTTCCACCTGAACCTTTGCACACTTTTCCATGTCTCTCTCACGGGCTTCGACGATCTGACGACCTGAAAGGGTACCTGGATCTACACCTCTGAAGTTGATTGCTGCGAAGTATGATCTAAAGTACGGGGTAGCTGGGGCATTATACATAGAGTCAGTAAACTGAACATATCTAACTCTGTCACCGGCCTTTGCGCCTGGGGTAGCTTCGACAATTTCACGAGTCGAACATGCAGGCTCTCCCATTTCTGCAAGTGGTGGATGGGTGCTCGGGTAGTCACTTCCTGGTGCACGGTGTCCGAGAATTGCGGTTAAGTCTTCGTCTGAAATTTCCCTGAGTTTTTCAAGTTTTCCAGACATGTGCTTTCTTCTGTTAGCGCCAACTGATGTCGCTCCTGGGTAAAATTGTGGTTTATATACCATTTCATGCAACTCCTTTGTGATTTTCTAAATGGTCTAATGTTGTCTTGACATATTTCACGATTAAGTTTAGTTTGTCCCTGGGACAGGAGTCACCGCGTGTAACCCCACTCACAATATCCATCACAATTCCTTTTGTACAAATATTTTCATCCCTTGGCATCACTAATCTTGTTTTTATCCCTGCTTCTGCAAAATCCTCAAAATCTACCGGTATCTGACTGACGACAATTGCTGATATATTAGCCTGGCTCAAGATTTCCCTGGCCTTCCTAATTACGTGGTCCTTGATATTTCCGAGGTGAATAACAGCCAGCTTGTGCATCTCAATTTGCGCAACTTCTATTGGACTCAACACAAAAGATCCGGTCATCATACCTGAATCAGGAATTCCGGAGCCTGAATAGAGTACCAGCACACTGACTTGAATGTTTTCTTTCCTCATCCCGTACGTGATTTCACATACAGGTTTTGTGATATGTCTCTGGCCTGGACTCATGGCAATAGCCACTACATCTGCACGGCAGGCTTCTGCGAGAGTACCTCGCTGAGCAAGTCCTCCTCCTCTGCCAAGTCCTGAACCACATCGGCAGTCAACTATTTGTGTTTCCCTATCTATCATTTTAATTAATCTTTAGGTTTTTTCTTGTTTTTCGATGAAGGCTAACTGGTTTGTTTTGCTTTTAGGATCTACCATACCAAGCAAGCGCGGATCAACTTCAGGACCAAGTTTAGCATAGTCAGTCACGGTAGGCTTTCTCCTGAAAAAATGTCCTTCTCTGAATTCAAACGAGAACGGAAGGATATTTTCGCATATCTCTCTAACATTGTCCTTCGATTCAGCAGTTGAAAGTTCAACCCTGATTCTGCCTACGCTGATCTTCAATTCAATAACCTGATCCCCTATCTGAATAGGTTTTCTTAGTGGATGTTCCACCTTTTCTCCGGTGCCTGGACCTGAAGACACCCTCTCAGGCAACCTGTTGCCCTGCACCATAACACGGATTATTCCGTTTATCTTGTAAAGCTCAGTCATGAGCTTCTGAGCTGTTTCCGGAGACAGGATTCTGCTTGGAAAAATTTCGATTTGAATACTCAAATCTTCTGTATTTGAAACAGAGTCTGACATCTTTAGACCTAGTTAATATATTTTTAGAGCGCTCCTGCGACTGCTTTAATTGGCTCGCGGAATTCTGGGATTCCACCAAAAACGTCACCTATGATGCCGGATGTTGATTCGATTGTGAACATCTGGGT
>PMJC01000039.1:0-4070 GCA_003157235.1 Methanosarcina sp. | reverse complement strand
TAGAGAAGTGTTGCAGAAACACCCTGAGCTGCACGTGCTGCACCACAGTTTACAAGAGTGGCTGCAAGTGTACCGGCTGCTGCATAAGCGTTCCACATGGGGACATCATTTGCTTTGTAGAAGTTGTATCCGGAAGGTGCTTTTTTGTCAACTGAAATTATTCCATCTTCAATTGCTCTGTTGACTATTGACTGGACAACAGTTCCCATTGTACCGGTTTTTCCATTTTCCTTCACGACATCATATAATAGATTGTTGGCATTAAGGCCCTGGTATGCGAGACCAAGAAGTTGATGCCTCTCGAACATACCTACTGCACCACCCATCTCAAAAATACCGGCTTGCTCATAGATCGAAGAAAGAGCGGATGAATTTATAGCAGACCGGCTGGTGATTGCTGCAATGTGGTTGGCCATGATATTCCTAAGAGAGAAACCTAGACCTTCGTTGTTCTGGGGGATGCTCAGAATGCTTGCAACGTTTCCGCCCATGAGGTCCATTGTCTGTGGGTAACTTCCCCATACTGCGCCCTTAACTATGGGTGCATCGTACATGTCGGTTTTGAACATGTCCAGAATAGCCTCTGTGACTGCTGCTGCACCTACTGTTGTTGCAGACATGTAATCTGCGCCGGCGATCATCCTAGACTCTGGGACCTGAACGAGAAGGCTCTTTCCTCCCTTGAGAACCTTTACATTGGTGTCGTCTCCATGGTCCACTTTAACTAAATCTTTTACCTTTGCTGCAAGTGCATCAACATTTCCAACAAGGTCGTAGTTGAGTCCGCGACCTAGGATGTGACGGCCTTTTCCACCCATCTTGCCACTAGCAAGTGCGCCTTGAATACCTGCGATGGATACTGCAACAGATCTCTTGGTGTCCAAGATGATTTTTTTAATTGCTTTATTTCTTGTTGGAGCAAGACTCATAATGTCGACTTTGCTCTCGAGCAGTTTTCCTCTGTCGTCGTAGATGTCTACTTTGTCAGACACTTATAATTTCCTCCTTATTTGTTAAAATTANNTCATTCGTTTGGAATGTACTTAAATCTTTTGTGTTGCCTGTCAATTAATTGGTATCGTTTTTAAAAATTTGGACACTAAGATAAAAATTAGTCTGATAAATATATGTAACAGAAATTGATATTTTTCAACCAATAAATTTACAAATGCTGCTCAAACTCGTCGAAAATGTAAAAACGGCTACTAAGATTTATTGTTAATAAAAAAAGAGTTTGGCGCCAACTTTTTCGTATGTAGCGTCCTCAGCCTGTGGAACACACCAAAAGGCTTTAGTAATATTCCTATAATACGAAAGTTTAATATGGAAGTAGTTGTCGACGTGGGTGGAAATCCCGGTGTAGACTGCAGAGGTTTTTGCAAATATTGTTATTTTAAAAAAGTAAAAGAAATTCAGCCTTTGGGCTGCAAGCACTGTCTTCCTTTCAAAAAAGGGTGCGATTATTGCATCCGGGGTGTGAAGGAGTCCTACTCAGGCTTCAAGCCTCTTCAGATGGTACTGGAAGAAACGTCAAGAAAACTCTATTTCACAAGTGGAGAGATTAAAAAATTCACGATCAGTGGAGGAGGAGATTTAAGCTGCTATCCTGAACTGAAAAACCTTGTTTCGTTCTTGTCTCAATTCAAAGCTGCGATACACCTGGGGTATACAAGTGGGAAAGGTTTCAGCAAGCTTAATGATGCTCTTTTCTACGTTGACCATGGAATCACAGAAGTGAGTTTTACAGTCTTTGCAACAGATTCGGCTTTAAGAGTTGAATATATGAAAGACCCGGAGCCAGATGCCTCACTACAGGTTCTTCGAGACTTCTGCACTCACTGTGATGTATATGGAGCAATAGTACTCATTCCGGGAGTAAATGACAGAGAAATCCTCGATAAAACCCTAAGTGACCTTGAAGTCATGGGTGCAAAAGGAGCAATCCTTATGAGATTTGCAAACTTCCCCGAAAATGGCCTAATCCTGAACAATACCCCTATAATCCCGGGAATAAATCCACATACAATTCAAGAGTTCACAGAAATTGTACGCAGTTTTGCAGCAAAATATCCTTCCATCAGAATCACAGGAACTCCACTCGAAGACCCTTTAATTGGTTCCCCTTTTGCCATCCGAAACGTTCCTGAAGCCCTTGGGAGACTTCCTAAGGTCACAAAAAAAGCTACTATTATTACAAGCCAGATAGCAGCACCAAGGTTAAGGGAAATCTTTGATGCCATTGGAGGTACTGTAAATGTTGTTCCCTTAAATAAGGACATCGGATGCCTGGTTACGATTGAAGATTTTAAAGCGCTAGACCTATCGGAAGTGAGTGAAACGGTCTTTATTCCAGGCAGGGCCTTTGTACATGATATGGAAATTAAAGAAATTTTTAACAAAGAAGGTGTTGATAGACTTGTTCGGAGAGGTCCGGAATGTCTTTCCGTAGATGGAGAAATGTCAATAGGCATGACCAAAGAGGAAGTTTTAGAACTGGAAATCGAAAATTTCACAGAGCTGATAGGGCAGATCAACTCACTTGGGCTGTCTGTGAGATGAAAAAGGTTCATTACCGAAAAATTTTGAATCCAGATCCAAAATGGTGGCTACTTTGTGGGATAATGTATCAAGTTTGATGTGAAGATCATCAAAAAGAGACTAATTATAGCTATATCTAAAAAATATAGAGGATTTAGATTTACATCTATTTTTTTTCGTGGGAATACTGTCCAAATCTTTCTCGCTAATTTTTGTATTTGACCCTATTTTTCGGGTTCATTATTCTTTGATTTTAAAGGTAGCTTCTAACACTCTTACAATACTCCTTTAATTCTCAATGTAATCAAATGATAGGGATTATAGTAAAAAGCTGTATACAGCATCTTCATATTTACTCTTTAAACAGTCGTACAAGAACTTTTTCTGCTGTGATATCTTTTTTAGTTACTGTATAAACTCATTCTACTTGAGCTCTTTTTAAGCTGATCCTTTTTTTCTTAATATATCACTCATTCCCAAAAATGTTATTTTATACCTCTTTTCATTGTTGCATCATAACCTTTTTATTTTGCTCCCAAGTATCCTCTGTCTCTATTAATCATTTAAATTTTTTTAGCTTTTAAGTGTAACCTTTATTATATCCATAGTATTATTCCTTCATTTTTTCCTCACCGAGGAGATCCAGACATGAAATCAGAAAGTCCAAGCTGCTTGACCCTGTGGTTTTCAAATAGAGAACATATATCTTTATCTAAAAGTTCGATCCTCTGTCGGGTATAGCTAGAAACTCCGTACCTCTCTCCAATCTCTTTTGAAATCTCGAGATATTTTCTAACAGATCCTTCATACACTGTTAGCACTACATTGCCTCCGCATTGTGGGCAGGTGCCGGTAAGAGGTGGGCGTCTAAATTTTTCTCCACACTTCATGCAGCGCATCCGCTGCCTGGAGAAGGAGCGAAGGTTTCCGAGAAGGTCGGGAAGGAAGTGAGACTTGAGAACTCTCTCAGCCACATCTTGAGCATCCACAGCTCTGATCTTATTGGCCAGAGAAAGTTGAGCTTCCATTTTCTCGATCATGCTTCCCATTGTCTTATATGAAGAATTAAGTGGGCCTGCAGCAATATCCGTGGTGTCGTGTGTGAACATGAAGTGTTCATACTGCTTAAACGTTCCAAGCCTGCAGCTAACCAGGTCCATAACGCCTTCAATTTCAGTAGGGGTCTTGATCTCCTGAGTAGCCTTGTAGAATGCAAGGGGATATCTTGCAAGCACGTCTATGTTATGTGCTTCCTTATCTACTTCTTTAGGATCGATACGGGTAGTAAGGACCAGAGGAGCATCCATTTTCCCCCCCCTTTTATCCGGGAGATAAAATCTCGAGAAATTAAGGATTCCATCCATAAGGAGCATTATACAGTCTTCGTCTCCATCACAATTTCGGCGTTTTGAAGCATGGAAAAAAGGATGAGCATAACCGACTGAAGCTTTAGTGAATCCTATCAACCGCCCGAGTACTCCTGCAGATGTATGCGGAGCAAGTCCTATCAGTAATACTCCTAACAGATCTTG
>PMJC01000167.1 GCA_003157235.1 Methanosarcina sp. | reverse complement strand
CTGACTTTTTCAAGCCTGTTTTCTTCAAGTTACTTGTAAATCTCCCTTGCCGGACTCAGGAGACATTTAATAGCATATGTAGCTTTCAGAAAATAAGCTTCTATAAGGAGTGCAAGAATCCTTGGCATTCCAGGAAGAGCTGCAATGTATAGAACGAAATAACCAAGTGAAGCTGCAAAAAAAACACAGCAGAGAACCATTATAAATCCATAAAATTTTCTATGGATTTTAGGAGCTATATTTTTCAGAAAATTAATTAATTTTCCCATCCATACAACCGGATGCACAGCAGCTGGCGGCTCCCCAAAAATGAGGTCTATAGTTATTGCCAGCAAAAGTACCATAGCCAGGTGATCGCTATCTGGCATGATCATAGACTCGGCTCCACCACTTTTTTCCAGGCTATTTTCACAAGTTCATCAGCATCTCCTTTCTGCATGAGGGTGTCAAGGATTTTTCGGGCTATTTCCTTATTGTGAACAATATGGCAGTCGATACAACTCCATACTTTGCTGCCCCCTGAGCTCGTTATCCATTTTCCCTTTGTGCATTCGTTCTCACATGGATAAAAAGGACAGAAGCAGAAGGTACAATTTTGACCTTCAAAATGACAGGGATAGTATTCACAGGTATTCCGACCTTCGATTCCTATTTCAGAGGCTTTTTCAATTACATTCTGTAGTTCATTTTTTGCCTGTTCTTTGCCCCATTGAGAAATAACATCTCCTATTGCAGCAACAAGCTTGTCATTTTCTTCTGCGTTCCGGACTGCAACTCTTATGTATTCTTTCTCAAGGCCACGGAAAGAGACACAGTCCCGGATAAGAACTCCACGAGCTGCGAGGCATGCGCTCAATTCGCTGGAATTAAGAATGAATTTGCTGATATCAACTAAAATAAAATTTACATTTACTTCCCCTGCTTTGAATCCCCTAATTTTGTCGAGTTTAGCTTTGAGCTTTTCTCCTTCTTCTCTGATTAAAGCTCTTGCTTTTCCAAGATACGGATTGTTTATACCGTCTTCGATGTTAAGAAGTGCAGTTCCTATAGCATTTGCCACGGTACCAAGGTTCCAGGAGAGCCGGGAGGCATTTAGGATTTCAGCCATTTCATGGGTAGCTACCCCGAAGCCCATTCTTATTCCTGGAATTGCAAAATCCTTCGTAAGGGAGCGAAGAACAAAAACATAGTTGTTTATTGCTGCTAGATCTGCAACACTCTGGGAAGGATCGGAGAGTTCGATAAAGGCCTCATCCACGAAAAGGAGAGTTCCATGATTCCTACCGCGTTCTGCAAGAGCTTTAATTTCTTCTTTGGTACGGAGCTTTCCTGTTGGGTTATTCGGATTGCAAATAAAAAGGATTTTTGCTCTCTCAAGAACCTCATTAGGAAGTGTTTCTACATCTTCCTCTTTGGGATATTCAGGTCTTGCTCCCATGATTTGGCATTGTACTTCATATTCCCCAAAAGTGGGCCATGGGAACAGAACCGAGTCCCCTTTTTCAACCACACATTCGACTACAAGCCGGATGATTTCCGTGGAACCATTACCCGGAATAATATTTTGTGGAGTTACTCCGTGCCCTACAAATCTTGCTGCAGCCTCTCTGAACTCCAGATACCTATTATCTGGATACTCCATAAGTTTTTCGACACTCTTTTTGAGAATGTTATCAAAGTTTAATCCGCTATCCTTATTCTCAAAGGGATTTCCCAGGGGATTTAAGTTTGTACTGAAATCAAGAATTTCGCTTTCAGGAATCCCGTAAGTCTCGGAAGTTTCCTGAATTAGGCCTCCATGCCTGCAGGATTTCAGGGTCAGTAGATGCTCTTTTAGAGGTACACTTTTTTGCTCTGACACGGTGATCTAAAATATTAGTGTAAATCATGTATATTAAGTTGCTTATTATATTAAGCAGTGCAAACTTTCCTTTATTTGTTTTACAATTGTTTGATTGTGAAAATTTTCATTTTGGAAATCCATTCTACTTTATTTCACAAAACAAATATATTACCATAATATTATTTTTTATTTATCTGTGAAGTTTTCACTGATTTCGGAGAATAGCGAAAATATAACTATTCAAGTACTCTTTTGAAAGCTAAGCAATTTTATCTCATACTTTGGGAAAATTTGATTCAACCCTAATTTAACAGTTTGATTTTAATGTTGAAACAGTAGTTTCGATTTGCTAAGTCCAGAAAAATTATTTTTATTCAGTTACAATTTTTCCTCAATAGTTCACAAAAAAATCATCCATAAATATTAATTCAATTTTATTTAATTGCTTCTAGAATATTCAACATTTTGAAATTATGAGATGGAAATTATGCATAGTCTCCACTAAACGCTGTTGTGATTTTTTTTGAGGCATATTTTTGAGTTTATATGACCATTAATCGAGGTCGAAGCGCTAGATCTCTTTCTCGATTAAATTTCATTGGAGAATCTCTCTAAACTTTTATAATTTGAGTGTTGGAGAGCTTTAAACCTCTTGACAATAATTTTTACTCATGCAAATCTGTACTGATTTTACTCTTAAAGAAGAATACAAACATCCTCAGTTAGTTGGAGACTAACTTGCTGAAATTGATTCCGTTAATTGATTGGAAAGATTTTCGTATAATTTTCCAATTCAGACGATTTTTAAAAAAATTTTTAGGCAGACATAAAACTGAAGTAATCATTATGTTTAAAATGTTCGTTTTATAGCATGGAATGGTCTTTAATATTTTGAAATTGAGAAACAATGTATTGATCAAATTTCTTTCAGAAAATTTATTGATTTTCTTTTGTACATACCAGAAAGTAGCATATTCTGATCATTCAGAAAAAGAATTTTTAATATTGCAAAGAAGAATAAATATGGGAACAATTGCAAAACCAACTTATTGCCTTGATTTGAAAATAAAAAATGGAATTATTCCTAACTACTATTTTTGTCCATTCAAATCCGGTGCACACAAAAGAGGATAAATCTTGAGAAAATGAAGCAAAAAAGCATATATGCAAATGAAGTAATTTGACTTTGAACAATTTCTTAATATTCAGATTGGGGGTGTGAACATACCTAGCTGCTTGCAGCTTGGTGAAACATCGAAATTATGATTGTGATATTGAAAAAGTTGAGAGAAAAACAATGTGCAAAGCCTGCTACTATCTACCCCCTCTGTTTCTCTTTAATTCCTTTTGATCGGTATTTTATTGGATTCTCTGTAAATTAAAAGTTAAATTTTCGCATTATTTGTATAATTTGGCTTTCAATATTGAATTTACCTACTCAACAAATTATTTAAACTTTTTTAGTTTATCGAAAATTAGGCACAATGCCTACAGTCTCAACTTTTAGTCTGTCGTAACAAAGACCATTGCAGCTACAACTGTTGTCCATTTTCCATCTTTGTCGCCTTTCGCAGTCTGACAAATGTGGAACGAGTCAAATATGTGGCCACTAGCTTTATATACCTGTTCTCTCTCATACCAGGCCATTTCAGCATCAAACTCTATCCCTAAAGTAGTTGCAAGCATTGTTGCTGCCAGGTCTTCTGCATATTCTCCTGCAATAATCTCTTCTTCTCCAAAAGAATGATGTTCAGAAATATAACCGTAATTTTCTCCATTTACCGGAAGAGCAGTTCCTATAGCTGAAGCCATCAAACGATGTGGTTCGTTGGTATCATTCCTTGCAAGTACACAATGGACAATGTCACCAGGTTTTAGCCGTAAAAGTCCTTCATCTTTAGGTACGATTTTGCAATTTGGAGGTAGAATGCTTGAAACACTTACAAGGTTGTATTTTTCTATTCCAGCAGCTCTCAACGCAAGTTCAAAAGATGCTAATCTATCTTTATGCACCCCGCTACCTGTTGTCACAAATGCTTTTTTTGGGATCATATTAACTCCTTAAGTGTCTTTATCCGACATCTTACATATGTACGCAGATGCAGATTCTGTTTGCTATTTGTCCACTATTATTCATTGAAAATTAAAATAATTTTTAAGCTACTAGTTTATTGAGATATATATAGCATTCTTGGTACATCCGCAAAAAATGGGTTTATGCATCCTGTGCGATTTCCATTGTATGAGTAACCAAATATATAAACTACTTTAAAACTTATTGAACATAATTAAATGAACTACTTGACAGTAGTACTTTTTTTTCATGCTTCAAATGTGGATAAAAGTTATGAACTTTTTCCTACTAATTTGAGACTTTTTTATTATTATCTGGTTTTGAATTGATTGCAATTATGGTCAAAGCAGGAATATTCACATATCTAGAAAACAATGATCGTAGTTAACACATTGAAAAGTGCAGTTAATTGTTGAGTTGATTCTAATCCTAACGAAAGGATAGAACACAGAAAGAATGGAAAATATGGGAAATGAAGGACATATGCAATCTTTCCCTACTTCCCACTTCTTCATGGTTTCAGAACCTGGAGCAGATTTTTTTTGTTTCATATTTTTTTGCAATTACAAAGCCTGTGTTATTTATTTTGAGATTTATTTTTGGAATATAATTACCAATAAAATTAATTACAAAGAGTCTCTATTTGCCTATAATTTTTGTTCCTGAAATCCTGTCCAAATCTTTTTCCTAATTTCTGTTTTGACACAATTTTTTCTTTTCTGGTTCATTATTCTTTGACTTTAAAGATCGCTTCCGCTATCCTCATGATACTTATTTTATTTCCAATTTCATTACTATATAATAATCTATGGCAAAGCTGAACATAAGATCAAAATTTTCGATGATATTTTGAGAGAACTCTTGATGGCTGAATAAATGTTATTAAGTTCAAGTTGCGTAATGAATTCCGAATTATACTTTCCCTGTTTTTTATGCATAAGCACCTCCACATCTTTGGAATTACCAACCATCGAAGATTTCGATAAATCTCTAACTTTAACGAATTATTAATTCACCACACATAAGTGTATGACAAAATAAGAAGGTCCATTGAAATACTCTATAATAGGTAGGTGTTTTATCAATTAACCGTAAACAGGAAACTAAAAATCAGATGTTGATTCATATTAAATTACATTATATTTTATAGCATAACCCAACTTTTACGAGCTAAAATTCCATAATCTTAATAGAGAAAAGTTGAGCTGTTTTTCATCAGATATACAGAGAATAGTAGCAGAAAACAATCATAATTCTAAACCATAAGATTTATTCACTATTTTTGACAATTTAAATTAACAATTGATTTGGCAGTGGAATTACTTAAAAGGCTAATTTAACATCCGTGATAAAAGTCATATTTTAGCCGCCGGTACCAATTCATTGGTTAGCTTTCGAAAGTTTTCAAAAAACAAATTTAGAACAATCTTCTTACTTAAGGTAGTGCTGAAGTCAACAGTAAAAAGGGTAAGACGAAAGTATTTTTATTTGTTTGCGTTTGTTATTCAAAGAATTTCATGTTCATTTTAAAAAAATAGAGTGCTGGATAAATCTACTGCTACTTTTACTGCACACACTTTAACTCTTGTGAAGAGCACGGTAGATTAGCGTATGAAAATGAAAAAAGTTAAATTCAAGAATACACCCCAAGATAATAAAAGGAAATTAAAGGGAATTTAGATAAACACTAACTTTCTTCATATCCTAATAAATAATAAATCCACATACGTATAAATAATAACTAAATGAATCTTGAAAATCAGAGATTTATCAAAATTTTCTATAAAATTACGAATTTAAAGTTGATATTATGAGAGTTACTAACATTTCGATCTTTTAAAAAATCAATCATGTAATAGTGGACGACCATTTAGTGTGAAAGATTAAAATTGTAACTATTTCCAAAGAAAAGCAGCGTTTAATAAAATGAGTCTAAAAATCAAGCATATAATAGCCCATTATAAATTTTACCCAAATTTAAAAAATTAAAGGAAATCACTGGTCTGAGGAGTATTCTGAGAATATGATTCGTATAAACAAACGAAAAACAAAAGATAGTGCCAGAAAGTCCCGGCACATGAGATGAAATACTTGATTACTAATAATCGAGTCTCGTATATCTTAATTAAGGTGGAAAAGTCCTTCTTTTGCCTTTTTAAGGTACTCACTTGCTTCCTCTATTTTATCGACAGCTACAAGGATGTCTTCAGAAGCTTCCAGAAAACCATCTTTTTTGGCTTTTTGAGCCCATTCTTTAAAATTTTTGATATGACTTTCGTTATGTTCAATCCAGTGTTCAATCAAATGTGAAAGATTTTCATGACTACATTCTTCAGTCGTAGTTAGTCCCTCCTGTTCAGGTATATGCAATTCATTCTATAAATTCCCGCTGGATTTAAATCAAATTTTTACATCAGTAAATAAAACCTTGCAACAGATCTCAGATTAAAAGACCTTCGATACAAAAGATCTCCTATTAAATTTTTCTTGGGT
>PMJC01000276.1:1085-8591 GCA_003157235.1 Methanosarcina sp. | reverse complement strand
CAAGCAGCTAGCAGAAACAAAAGGGGATATGCATTGGTATGAAACAGCCAACGCAATTGAAATAATCGTTATCCGTGAGATTGTGGAGAAAAAAGGGAAACCAATATATCCAAATGTGGACTTCTACTCGGGAGTTATCTATAGATATATGGACATTCCCCCACAACTTGCAACATCAATCTTTGCAATTGGCAGAGTCTCAGGTTGGATAGCCCACTGTTTCGACCAGTATGAGAAGAAAAGGATCATAAGGCCCAGAGCTTTCATGCTTGATGAATGCTAAGATTTCAAAAAATTCAGTTTCCCCTGAAAATCAATAGACAGGAAGAAAAATAAAATAGACTATAACTCATTATCAAACAGAACTTTATACAAAATATGACCTTAAGATAAAATTGGATTCACAGGCATAAGATCTCTGTTTCATCCTTTTCTATTTGATAAATGATAGTTAATAAGCATAAAGAAATTTATTTTTGATGACTCGATAATCTTTTTATCATCTAACAGCTTTTTGATATTCAGATATCCATGAGTTTTAGATATTTTATCAACCAATTGAAAGAAAGCGGAAAATTGGTAGAAATTTCACAACCCGTTTCTCCAAGATTCGAAGCTTCAAGAATTGCAAAAACTACCCCAGCTCCGGTTCTTTTCCATAATATCTCAGGGTCAAAAGTTATTATGAATCTTCTAGGATCAAGAGAGGAACTGGCTTCCATGCTAGGAGTTCCAAAAGAAGAAATAATAAAGAAACTTTCTGAAGTTTGCCCTGAAGGCACACTCAAGCTAGTATCAGAGTCTCCTACCCTGGAAGTTGTGGAAGATCAGGTTGACCTGACAAAACTACCGATTCTTACTCATTTTGAAAAAGACGGGGCACCTTATATAACTGCAGGCATTATAGTCTCAGAATACGGGGGCATCATGAATGCCTCAATTCACCGTCTTATGCTTGTAGGAAAAGATAAACTTGCAATCCGTTTAGTTTCCCCAAGACATACATATCTCCTGCATAAAAAAGCCGCCGAAAAAGGCGAACCTCTACCTATTGCAATCGTGCTTGGATGCGACCCAAAGATCATTTATGCTACATCGACAAGAGTTCCTGTGGGAAAAGAATTTGAATATGCATCCGCCTTGCGAGGAGCACCTGTTGAGCTTTTTGAATGTTCAAACAGAGTAAAGGTCCCTCATGCTGAGATTGTGCTTGAGGGATATATTAGCTCTGTGGAAAAAATTGAAGAAGGGCCCTTTGTGGATATTACCGGAACCTACGACGTGGTAAGAAAAGAACCTGTAGCAAATATCACCAGAATTATTCACAGAAAAGACCCGATTTACCACGGGATTTTACCAGCTAGCCCCGAACACCACCTGATGATGGGCGTACCTTACGAGCCTAGGATTTACAGAGCTGTAGGAGAAGTCACAAATGTTAGAAATGTAGTTTTAACAGAAGGAGGCTGCTGCTACCTCCATGCAGTTATTCAAATAGAAAAACAGACCGAAGGAGACGGGAAAAACGCTATTCTGGCAGCTTTTGCCGCCCATACGAGCCTCAAGCATTTAGTGGTTGTGGACGATGATATAAATATCTTTGACCCTAAAGATGTTGATTTTGCAATAGCGACACGGGTAAAAGGAGATATAGATATCCTTATTATTCCAAATGTTCGCGGCAGTTCCTTAGATCCAAGGGGAGCTCCTGACGGGACCACCACAAAGGTTGGAATTGACGCTACAAAGGTCCTGAAAGAAAAAGAAAATTTTGAAAGAGCAGTAATCCCGGAAGAACAAATAAAAGACACCTTATCAGAGCCTCTATAATATTAAAAAACCATAGAGAGAAGAAGTCTGTCAAGTATTATTAATTACAGAGTGAGTTTCCATGTACCTCACACAAGAAGAAGAGCAGATCCTGAATGGAGAAGCTGGGAATACTCTAAGGCAGGCCATTGAGATCCTAGTGGCCCTTGGAGATATTTACGGTGCCGAAAGGCTTATTCCTATAAAAAGTGCCCAGATTGCAGGTGTTTCCTACAAAACTATAGGCGATGCAGGTCTTGAATGGATTTCAGACCTACAGAATAGAGTTAAGGTTCCTGCAATTCTGAATCCTGCGGGAATGGACCTAAAAGATTGGAAAAGACTCAGGATCTCGCCTGATTTTGCGGAAAAGCAAAAATCAATTGTTCAGGCCTATGAAAAGTTAGGGATCAGCTGCGAATGCACATGCACACCATATATTCTTGAGGGCTTTGAAGTTTGTTATGGTGATCATCTGGCATGGAGTGAGTCATCAGCTGTATCCTATGTAAATTCTGTGATTGGAGCTCGGACAAATAGGGAAGGTGGGCCTTCAGCTCTTTCGGCGGCCCTTATAGGGAAAACTGCAAATTACGGATTCCACCTGGATAAAAATCGCGTACCTGAAGTCTCAGTTGATGTAGAATGTCCGTTACAGGAATCTGATTATGGAGCACTTGGCTACGTGGCTGGCAAACTTATAAAGAACAAAGTGCCAGTTTTTCATCTCAGATGTGTTCCAAAAGCGGACGAATTAAAAGCTCTTGGAGCTGCAATGGCAGCCTCAGGATCAGTTGCCCTTTATCACGTAGATGGGGTTACTCCTGAGATCTGCAAGTTGGACTTTGAGGAACCAGATGAAAAAATTACTATCGAAAGAGACCAGCTAGACGAAATCTATGAAAGTCGGAAAAAAACCTGCAAAGAGCCTGAATTGATCACTATTGGATGTCCTCATTGCTCTGCAACCGAACTTAAAAGGGTAGCCGACCTTCTAGTTGGAAAAACAATTTCAAAAGAATTATGGATTTTTACCTCGAGGGAAATTGCAAAACGCTATCCTGACTACATTTGGATCATTGAAAAAAGTGGAGCGAAAGTTGTNNATGGTGGTCTCGCCAGCTACTAACAGTTACTCCTGCGTTATGGTTAATTCAGGAAAAGCATTTTCTTACATACCAGGAATGTGCAGTGCTGAAGCAGTATATGGGCGTATGGAAGATTGCATCGATGAGGCACTCGGCAAGACTGAGAAAAAGGCAGGTGATTCACATTAAATTGAAAGGCAGGACAATTTCCAGAGGGTGCGCAAAAGGAGAAGCGCTGCTTTCCACAGATCCAATTTCCTTCCTTGGCAGTGTAGACCCAAAAACTGGGGTTGTATCTGAAGAAAATCATGCTATTGTAGGGAAATCAATCAAAAATAAAGTTCTTATTTTTCCCTACGGAAAAGGCTCGACAGTTGGCTCGTATGTGATGTATCAACTTAAAAAAAATGGTGTTGCACCTGCAGCTATTATAAATCTGGAAACTGAACCCATAGTAGCGGTCGGTGCCATTATTTCCGAAATCCCACTCATTGATATGCTCGAAAAAAATCCTTACAAAATTTTAAAGAATGGAGACCTTGTTTTGGTAAATGGGAGCGAGGGCTATATAGAAGTTATCGGACAGGAAGTCAATGAGATCAAAAAATAATAAGTAAAATAGAAAATTGATACACTAAAGAGAATTTATACAAACTACAATTTTTGGCTGGTTGATTATAAAGCCTATATAAGCAATTTATTGAAATTTGAGATTTATCAAAATTCTCGAAATTTTAAATTGAAAATGCATAAACTTGTAAATGAAACATTAAGCTGCAGAAACATGAACTTCAAAGTGAACCAGGAAAGGAAAAATCATAAAAATAGTGATAAGAAATTAAATGCTGAAAAATCGATTTCACATTTATATCCCTCCATAATCAGAGTATTTGACGTGTATGAGATTCAAAAATATGGCGAAGTCCTCTATTTATATGGAATTCCAAAAATAGATTATGAGAACATTGAGGGAGAACTCGGGGCACAGTTCCACCATTTTGGGTTTCAGTGTAATCTAAAATATGAACTTGGAGAATATTTTCTGCTCGTTGTCCCTCAAAAAATGACAACGGAAAATATATGGATAATCCTTGTCCTTTTCATAGTGACTTTTTTTACAACCATGGTTTGCGGAGCTTGGTTGTTCGGAGTGGAACCCCTAAACGAACCTCTGCAACTTTTCAAAGGTTTACCTTTTACTCTTGCAATAATGGCAGTTCTCGGTTCCCATGAGATGGCTCATTATGTGATGGCCAAGTACCACGGAATGGAGGTCTCACTTTCCTACTTCATCCCATTCCCAACTTTTATTGGCACCATGGGAGCAGGAATTCATTATAAAGGAACTTGCCCCAGTCGAAAAGCCCTTTTTGATATTGGAATTGCAGGACCGTTGGCAGGGTCACTGCTGTCTGTTGCAGTTACTTTAATAGGATTTAATCTTAAATTACCTTCATCTAAACATTTATCGGATTTCCTGATGTTTAATATAGGCCTGCCCCCTCTTTTTGTATTTATCCAGAACCTTACAGGTGCTAAAGGTGGAAGCCTACATCCTGTAGCCTTTGCAGGCTGTGTAAGAATATTAATAACTCTTCTAAATCTTCTTCCTGCAAGTCAGCTTGATGGAGGACACTGATTAGGGCTATGTTGGGCAAAAAGGCAGAGAATATTTTTGTTCTAATGCCGAATATCCTGCTTCTTGTAGGGCTCTATGTAATTTGTTGGCTGAGGGAGGACGGATTTATATGGATTTACTGGGCTGTACTCCTATGGGCTTTCGCAGCAATGGGTCATCCATCTCCCCTCAATGATGAAGTAGAACTAGATAGAAAACGCATCCCTCATTGGAATTGTTATGTTTATCCTTGGGCTCTATGCTTTACTCTGATTCCTTTTAAACTCATGACATGAAGAGAACCGGCATTTCTAAAAAAAGGAGCAAAAAATAATGGATGCGCACTTTCGCTACACTAAGAAAAACTCCTATAGCTTTGCAGTCCTTGCTCCTTTGTTACCAGAAGCCTTGTTTGCAGATAGGCCACTAAAAGGTATCATGATTTACAGTTTTACAACGCGGCAGGCGGTAAAGGTTTTCACGGAAGTCAAAAATGCAGAAATAGATTCGATTTTTATTGCAGGAGGCCCTCATCCATCAGGAGATCCAGATGAAGTGCTTGAATACTTTGATTATGTTGTCCTCGGAGAAGGTGAAGAAACTCTTCCAGAACTTGTGAAGGTTTTGCAGGAAGGAGGAGATCCAACAAAAATAAGGGGTATTGCTTATAAAGACTCCGAAACAGGCAAAATTGTCACAACCCCAAAAAGACCCTATGTAAATCTGGATAGCTATCCCTGTTTTGACCCAAAAAAACTTCGTGCTCCGATTGAAATCAGCCGGGGATGCCCCTGGGGCTGTAAATACTGCCAGACCCCCAGGCTTTTCGGAAGAGAAATCAGGCACAGAAGCATTAATTCCATCTTGAAAAATTCCGTGTACTATAGGGACCTTCGATTTATAGCCTCCAATGCTTTTGCTTATGGAAGTGATGGAATTCACCCCAGATTTGACGAAGTGGAAAGACTGCTGTCTTCCCTTCACGAAATGCCCCATAAGAAACTATTTTTTGGGACTTTCCCTTCAGAGGTACGTCCCGAATTTGTGACTGAAGAGTCAGCTGAACTTGTGAGGAAATATTGCGCAAACTACAGCCTTAGCTTTGGTGCCCAGTCCGGAAGCAATCGCATCCTCAAAGAGATCCAGAGGGGACATACTGTAGAAGATAGTATCTCAGCAGTAGAGTGTTGCCTGAAATATAAAATTATTCCAACAGTAGACGTCATCTTCGGCTTCCCAACCGAAACCGAAGAGGATCAGAAAAAAAGTCTTGACATGATTCACTGGATCTGCAGAAAAGGAGGAATTGTCAGGGTACACTACCTGACCCCACTTCCAGGAACACCTTATTCATCTGCAGTTCCAGCAGAAGTAAGTGGCAGAGTTAGGAGTGAGCTCGGAAAACTTGCTCTTGAAGGCAAACTCACAGGGTACTGGGAAAAACACCGGAAAATATGAAAAAAGAACGTCTACGAATAAAGCTCAATCTTATTCGATTAATTAGAATACATGTCTTTGAAATTATTGGTTTGAATAATTATTGTGAATTCGCGAATTGATCACAATTCGAAAAAAAAGATTTAGTTTTCATTGTAAATATTCACATTTAAGCCATATAGAATTGTATGATTATGGAAAATACGGAATAAAAGAAATACTGGAAAAGCTTTTAAGTTTCTTTCTTTTTTGTACTTTCTTTTGTTCAACTTTGGATTTATGATTGGGATAAATGTATGTATTTTACGAGGCCTAAACTTTTGTAAATATTTGAGCCTTCTAGTTTTATTCTAAGGCCTATAACCCAAATTTGAATGATTATAATAATTGATTGAGTTATTTATTACAAAAACTTATTTTTCGCCAGAATGGATTTGTACAAAATAAAAATTTTAAAGTCAAAGAAAATAAAATTAACTTTGAATCGTATTTTACATTCCGTAGATATACACAGATGTGGAATGTAAGATTCAATAAACTAGGTGAGATAATTCCACATAAATTACCTTTTTCGATCTTGTTTCCATCCTTCTGACCTATTTCAGTAATCTGAATTTAGTATTAAGTATGTTTCCTTTTTTAATCCATATCTAACCTATTGAATATTCCCCTTTACTCCTGATACTTGGCTTAATTTTCATTTTCAAGTTGTTTTCGTTGAAAATGTCTTTTTGTTGGTCTTATATTACCGATTACTCTTCTAAGAAAATCTCAATAAAATCCCAAACTTCGTCATATGCTTATAAATGGAATATTAAATGACTCGTGATAATTAGAGGTTTATAGAAATCCTTCTAATTTTGATAGCATAAATTCCATTTGGAATGAAAATCATCTTTTAGTCAAAAATGATTTGATGATATTCATATATTTTATTAATACTGTCTCTCATGTGTCACCTCCAAATCAAAAAGCCTAAAAAATAGGATATAATGCATATTTTTTGTTCCATCTTAGCATGGTTACTATTTTAATTTTTTATACAGTATTTTAATTCTACCTTCGTTATCCATATAACCTGTCGAATTCATATCAAAAATTCTCTTAAAATTTGAAAAAAATAACTATCAAGGACATAATTATCCATCAAAATAGGATTAATAAAGAGTAGGGCGAAAATTGGTTGACCACAATATTACTTATTCATTCCTCTTAACGAGGAAAATCTTTATTTAATATAAAAATCAACAGGTAAAATAGGGTTAAATAGTACTATCAAATCTTCTGTTACTTTTTCCAATTTAGGATATCCACTTTTTCAGTGTATTAAGACTTCAGTGATGAAATAACTGTGAATTTGAGATGCTTCGTTTTTATTTTTATATTTCTCAAAATAGTTGCTATTTTGAGGGTTTATTGCTATTTATCAAATATAAAATCATACTAATTGATAAAGAAAATACCATTCTTTGGGAAAAAGGATATTCATTCTTTGGGAAAAAAGATATTTATACTATAATCAAAGTAAGAAATCATACTAAGAAAATTAAAAAA
>PMJC01000276.1:0-987 GCA_003157235.1 Methanosarcina sp. | reverse complement strand
CGAATAAGAACCCAGCCATCTTCATACCACATTTTTATTCCGTCTGTAGTATCTATGTTGAACCCAAGTTCTGAAGCTTTAAGTTTCACTTTTTCCATTGTAGCCTGCGTATTTTTAGAGGGGATTTTAGTCTTTGCGTTGAAATACTCAGGCACACTTTTAGCAAGCTCTGAAAGTCTCTTTCCACTAGACAAGATTTCAAGAATTTGGGCACAGGCCATTGCTCCGTCTCTACAATACTGATGTTTGGGAAAAATGAGGCCTCCATTACCTTCTCCCCCGAATACTGCATTTATTTCCATCATCTTTCGGGCGACATTGATTGAGCCAACAGCAGTCCAGTAGAGTTCAACTCCTGCCTCATTTGCGACATCTGACATACGCTGCGAAGAGCTAACAGGGGTTACAAGAGGTCCCCTTTCATGTTCAAGCATATATTTTGCCATCATGGCAAGCAGAACGTCATCGTTTACGAAAACCCCATTTTCATCTATAAACACTATTCTATCCGCATCCCCGTCATGAGCTACTCCCATATCAGCTCCTGTTATTTTTACAAGTTCTAATAGTTCTGTTAGATTTTCATGTGTAGGTTCTGGGTTTCGCCAAGGGAAAGTTCCGTCAGGCTGAGCTCCAAGAGTGAGCACCTGGCAGCCTAGGTCACGTAGTAAAAAAGGAAGTGTAAGAGATCCTGCTCCACAGCCTGTATCAGTAACTACCTTGAATCTGCGGTTGCGAATATTTTCGGCATCTACTGAATTGATGATACTTTTGGTATAGTACTCATTGACTATTGGATCCACTCTGAAGCTACCAGTTTTTTCCCACGATACGATGCCATATTTCCCTGAGTAATAAATTTTCTCGATATCTTTTTCTCCATCCCTGGAAAACTCCGAGCCATCCCCTGAAATAAATTTGATTCCATTATATTCTCTGGGATTATGGGATGCAGTAATAACGATCCCGGCATCGGCATGGTCGCGC
>PMJC01000249.1 GCA_003157235.1 Methanosarcina sp. | reverse complement strand
GTTATTGTTACAGGTGGACACCTTGATGCCACTGACATGCTGTATGAAACCTATTCTGATACTTTTACCAGTATACCAGGAACTTTTGTTAGCGGGGGGACCCATGGATCTGGCTGTACTTATTCTGCAGCAATGACTGCCTTTTTAGCATTTGGGAAAAGCCTAGAAGAAGCTGCAAGAGAATCAAAAAAATTCGTAATGCAGGCAATCATGAAGAGCAAGCCTACAGGTAGAGGAGTGAATCCAGTAAACCCATTGGGAACAACCCTGGAAGAAAAAGAGCGTTATCTGGTCTTAAGAAATTTAAAAGAAGCGATTTTAATTCTGGAGAAAAGTCCTGATTTCCAAAAATATATTCCAGAAGTTGGCTGTAACATAGGAATGGCAATTCCTGACGCACACAAATTGGAGGAAGTTGCGGCAGTGAAGGGCAGAATCGTGAAATACAGGGAACGTGCAGTTCAGATAGGCTGTGTAGAATTTGGAGCTAGCAGGCACATAGCAAGGATCATCCTTTCTGCCCTTCGTTATAATCCTAAAATAAGGGCTGCAATTAATGTAAGATATTCGGAAAGCAACCTTTCCCTTTGTAAAGAAGCTGGGCTCAGTTTATCTTCCTTTAACAGAGTTGAAGAACCGGAAAATTGCACCACTTCGGACGGGGAGACAGCCGAGGCAGTCAAAACACAAAGAAGCATACAGAAAGTAATCTATGATACTGGATATTTAGGAAAAGAGCCCATGATACACTTGCTTGGTACAAATGCTGTTGAAATAGCAAAGCTCGTTGTGGAACTCGCAGAAAAATTATAGTCATTAATCGACAAGATCTTCCCTAAAATTATTAAAGATTTGTTTTCATATTTGAGGTTTCGGTTCTGATAATATCTCCGTTTATTCCTACTTTCTATTTATCACATTTAGTAACCATACCTCATAAGAGTATACTTCCTAAAAAATAATAGTTTATGCAAAAGAGCGTAAATATGATATGAATACCGGTAATATAAAATAAATAACACTTAAATACATCGAAGTCTGATTTTTTGCAGAAGCGATATGATGGAGAATATCCATGGAACAGACCAAGATCATCCTTGACGAAAATGAAATTCCTAAACAGTGGTATAACGTTCTTTCTGACTTGCCTTACCCCATTGATCCGCCTCTTGATCCTCAGACCTGGGAACCTATAAGTTCCAAAGCGCTTGAGCCGATTTTTCCAAAAGCCATTATTAAACAGGAGATGAGCGATGAGAGGTATATAGATATCCCTGAAGAGATTCTCGACATATATAAGCTCTGGAGACCCAGCCCTCTCTATCGGGCACACAGGCTGGAAAAGTATCTCAAAACACCTGCAAAGATATATTACAAATATGAAGGTGTAAGTCCGGCAGGCAGCCATAAGACTAATACTTCAATTGCACAGGCCTACTATAATATGAAAGAAGGGACTGAAAGGATCACAACAGAAACCGGAGCAGGGCAATGGGGGAGTGCACTTTCTCTTGGCTGTAACTACTTCAATCTCGAATGTAAAATATATATGGTCCGCTCCAGCTATTATCAGAAACCCTACCGAAAATCTCTAATGACTGTATGGGGAGCAAATGTTGTTCCCTCTCCCAGTATGGATACGAAATTTGGGAGAAAAATCCTTGAAGAGCAGCCAAACACACCAGGAAGTTTGGGNNTTATAGGCTGTTGCGGGGGAGGAAGCAATCTTGGAGGTATATCCTTTGAATTCATTAAGGACAGAATTAAGGGAAAAGGGAATACTAGAGTAATCGCAGTCGAACCCTCGGCATGCCCGACACTGACAGAAGGAGAATACAGGTACGACTTTGGAGATACTGCCGAAATGACCCCACTTCTAAAAATGTATACTTTAGGCCATAAGCATGTACCACCTGCAATCCATGCAGGTGGACTTCGCTATCATGGGGACAATCCGATTATCAGTAAACTATGTGCTGAAGGGCTTATTGAAGCTGTTTCATACAACCAATATCCTGTATTTGATGCAGCTGTCCAGTTTGCTCGTACTGAAGGCATAGTCCCTGCTCCAGAATCTGCCCATGCTATCCGTTGTGCAATCGATGAATCCCTCAAGTGCAATCAAAAAGGAGAAGAAAAAACAATTCTCTTTAACCTNNCATCCACCAATTAACATATTCAAGAGTTTTTCAGCACTGCTCCAGATAAAGGATTGAATTTTTATTTGCGCATTTAACTCAAAAGAATATTTCCCTCTATTTTTGTTAAACAACTTCAACAATCTGTTTACTCATAAGTCCTTCTGTTCTTAATAAGATATCATTTTCGGGTTAAAGCCCTGCAAGTTTGCTACTTTTTGGGCAAGTCTTTCATTTTGAATGTCTTCCATCTTTAAATTACTTATTTATGTCAATATGGAAGAAAGGATACTAAAGTACTCTGTGATATATTTTCTATGGCCCCAGACATCCCCTTCGAGAAGTGTATTTTTTGCATTTCCAGAAATAATTCTATACCTTTTAGAAACAGGTTTTAATTATGTGATTTAAGAATTTGGATTATTTCAGTCGAATACCCATAAGCAAGCTATAGGGTATTCAACTGGAATAAAATGAAGCTTCAAAATTGATATCTGAGTTATATAAGAGATTTATTTTTTGGTCAATTAGATTTATTTGTAATTGGGGCATCATATTACATTTTTCCTTTTATGCTAAATTCAATATTAAAAGAGTATTAATAAGCTTTTAAAGGAAAATTAAGGATAATTATCCATTTTAATACAAAATAAATTCCTCTTCATCGGTATCTGTATCTGAGGAACAATGTACGATATCTAAATGGGAAAATAAGCCTAATTAGCCCTTAAAAAATGAACCAGTTTTTAAAGACCCTAAAGCAGTATATCTGTTTATGGATTTAGATCGGAATCGAAGAACTAGTGTTTTATTCTCCTTGCACTTCAGACTCTCAACTTCAAATTTTCGACCGTAAATTTCAGATTTTACGAGATATTGAAACCCTTTTTCCTGAGCTATTTAAATGAACCCAGTCAAGATACTCCTCATCTCCTTCAATTTCCCAGAATTCAATAGCAGGCATTTTGTAGGTATGTAGAGATTTCACAAGCTTTATAATATTCTCCAAGCACAGAGAATCAGTTTTTACAAACATAGCGATCTCATTATCTTCCTCTATCGTCTCATTCCACCTGTATATTGAGGATATCGGGAAAATATTTACGCAAGCTGCTAACCTCTTTGAAACCAATTCTCTTGCGATCTCAGATGCATTATCCATATTTCCAGTAGTAATGTAGATTAAACGTGCACATTTCCTTAGTTGTGATGTATCCAACTACAATCAACTCCATTATTTAATTGAAGAGGATTTTGATAAACCCTTAAATTTTAACATATGCCTATAAATAATATATAAGTGACTCGAGAACATCAGATATTTATCGAGATCCTCTAATATTCATTCAATATTATGTCATCGATCATCAGGTAATTTCATTTAGGATTAAGAATTTCCTTACTTCAGCTCATAACAGTTCTATACGTGATATTCGTTTTTGAAGGAGAAGATTAAAACAATCATTTGAAGGAGCAGTTGTTATAGAAGGAGAAAAACGAGTAGCTTCTTTAAAGCTAAAAACAATAAATTTAGCAACAATAAAAACAAACATGAAATTCGTTGAATAACAAACACAAATAAATAGAAATACGCTTCATCTAACCTTTTTGACCATAGTCATCTTTACCTTAAGAAGGAAGACTTTCCTTGAGTTGGTTTCGAAAAAACGTTTAGAAAAAGGATAAGTGAAGCGTTATCGAAGGCTCAAATGTGACTTTGATTGCTGACGACAAATTGCTTTTGAGCCGTCCAACTACCAAAGTAAATTTTGTGGCCTAAATTGTCATATATTAGTAAAAAATTATTATGCTTTAGATATTCATAAATGTTTATCCACGGCTATCATCATCAGTATATTCGGGGAAAAACAACAACTTCTTGATAAAGATGATGACTGTATTTCAGTCCTTAAAAATAAGATTTACATCAGAAAAATGTGATGTTGTTGCATGTGAATCAACAAGTGACCTTTGAGCCCCCAGTTATGATTAATTTATAAAGTATTTACTTCTCATAACCCAAATTAGAGAAGAAATACCAATCAAGAAAATTAATTATCACAAATAAAAATGGATTATATCAAAAGTATTGAATTTAGAAAAACGAAAAATGCTAAAATCAATGAACATAAAATATACCTTTGAAATATATGAAGAATACATAAACATAAAATATATTATATAAATAATAACATTAAGTATTCTGTTAAATTCTGGCTATAATCCAAGTTTGACAGTACCCACTAATTTCTAATGAAAATTAATCCCATTTTTGACTCAAGTTGATTTGACAAAATTTATGAAAGTAGAATATTTTGTAACAACTCAGCCTACCACAAATCAACTTTAAGAGAGCTATTTAGATCCAATATATATTTAAAATTACTAATTATAAAAAATAAAAATTTTAGCGGCGCTAACATACCCAGTTGCTTACAGCTGCGTATAATTAAATCGCTAAAATTTTCGTTTGTGCCTGTTATTCGAAGAATTTCAGATTCTTTTATATTGAAATGAATTTTTTGAGAGTGGTAAGAGAAAAAGAAGCTCAGATCGATTCCACTCCACTTGAAGCTTCAAGATATGATGCGTATGCTGATCACAATCCCCATTATGAATGTAAATAGATAAAGCACACATCATAATGATTGAACAAATCCTGTTTTAATTATTCATACTAATGGTCTTGCTTTTTTCTCTCGAATTTATTAAGCACAAAGAAGATGTCCGGAAAATGAATGTTGATCTTGAACAATAGTCTGCAGACGGAAATCAGGTTTGTTCCTTAATCATATATATATAAAGTTCCATCTTAAAACAAAAATAGTCATCTTTTATGCATCAAATGTAATAATAAATTAGGAAAGAGAGGTTGAGAGAAAGATCACTGAGCCAATAAGATGTAGGAAAAGGAGGAAATTTCAAGCAAAAATGGCAGATAAACTTAATTTCCTATGCTTGAATGGAAAATAGTACAAGTGGTAATATAGATCTACTGATACATATAATAACCAAAATATTAGAGATGATTCACTCAAAGAACTATACAAAAAAGCGAGCGAAATGCAAAAAGATACATGGACATATTAAGGATACAATAAAATTTGAAATCAGAAGAGTAATGACGACCTAAATATTGAATTTTAAAAAAAATAAACTCGGATCAAGAAAGAAAAAATTCACTGATAAAAAAGAGCTAAATATTCTTATCCGTTTTTATCCAGTAAAAAGGAAAACAATTAGTTTTTGTTAGGATCTCAACTTTTCTCCAATATTTTCAGCAAGATGTATGTTATACAGATAACAAAAAAGATTGAAAATAAAAGGGCCTGAGGAAAGCTGACTTTGAACTGTAAGCTCTCTGGTAGAATAAAGTATAGGAAAAATGAGACTACAAGCAGTAAGAAGCCTCCAAATACTATATTAAAACGAATCCTCTCATCATTTTTCATATTTCTGTTGGCTCTTTTCCCAACGGAAGCTGAAAAGCTACCTCTAAGACTTTCAAGAAAGGAAGATGACAGCCAACTAAGTCCTCCACTCCCTGATCTTTGAGAATATGCCTTTTTTATAGGTGCAAATGATAGCTTTTGAGAATTCAGCCCCTCCTGATCTAAACTTTTATAGCTTGTATCCCCCAAGTATTCCTGTGGCTTCGCTTCAACTTTTCCCAACAGTACTGGGAAACCTTTTTTTCGTGAGCCGTAACCTGCTGTGATAATAATCTGCCCTTTTGTAAGTACTCTACCTTCCTGTGGGATTCTAGCAACTGCTGAAACATATTCTTTTTGAAGTACGTATGGGTTGTTCCGCAAAAAAGTGATCATTCCTTTTAACTCTTCACTGGCTGAAAGATGTATATGTGTTGGAGATCCTTGATTTGTAATCAGGATTTCAAAAGTCTTTTCCCCTCCCGGATAAAGAGGAATCTCAAGGCTTTCATTCTCAAATTCAATTGAATTTATTTCTTGTCGGTTGATAACAACATTCTGGAATATTTGCTGCAAATTTAACCCTCACATCAGTTCCTTAGGTTAGGAGGAAGCAAATTTGGAATTCCCTCATCTATAGGATATTGCTCTTTGCATAGCGGACAGCAGAGGGTTCCGGAAATGACCTCTTCTTCTTTTTCTTCAACAACGTCCAAAATCAGGTCACCCTTGCAGACAGGGCAAGCTAGAATATCCATAATATTTTTTTTCACCAAAATTCACCTTCAAAGATGATTTTGCAATAGAAGGAAACATAACCTTTCTCTTTAATCAGGATAAATCGAATAGTTCTCAATTATTGCTTTCTCATTTTCCTGTAGATTTTATCTTGACTAACTACTTACGGTATTCAATTCATTTTACTATTTCAATGTAATCATGCATTATGGAAACTTGTTATTTGAATTTTTACTATTTATCTATGATAATGATTTTATTAATTAGTTTTTTTAGTAATTTAGATTTTCCATAGTTCCAAATGACTACTACTATTCATTCCAAATCTTCCAATGATTCATAATAATAAAACTTCATCTGTACATCTTAATTCCATTTTTTTGTAATTTGATTTCATTTAATATGCTGTCGAAGGTTCCGATTTACCTCTACGTTTTTTCTTCGCGGAAATCCTTTCCAAATCTTTCTCGCTAATTTCTTTATTTGACCAGATTTTTTGGGTCATTCTTCTTTTATTTTAAATATAGCTTCAGCTATCCTTAAAAATACTTCTTTTATTTTTCATGTCATAAAATGATAGAGATTATAACAAAAGGCTGTACCCAACATCTTTAGATCCACTCTTTGAACAGTAGTGAAAGAAATTTTTCCCGCTTTGAATATCTTTTTAGTTACTGAATAAACTCGCTCCTCTAAAGCTTTTTTAAGCGATTCTCTTGTTTCTTAATATATCACTTCTTCCCAAAAGGATGTTATTATACTGCTCTTTTCATTGTTGCATCATAATCTTTTGATTTTGCTCCAAAATATCCTTTGTCTCTGTAAACAATTTCATTTTTTTTGAGAACTCTGCCTGAAAATCATAACGTAATTTAGTTGTTGTTTTAAATTTTCTGATAAGCTCATAATTTCTGTCTATTATGATATGAAGTTTATATCCAAAGTGTAACTTACTACCCTTTTTTATTCAGTTTCCTTCTCTACTTCTCTTTGTTTTTGCTTCATTTTCGTGAGCTCTATCCCTTTTGTATTTAAAGGATCTGAATAGATAAAAAATACCGTCCTGAATCATCCCCTTTTTTATTTTCAAAACCAAGGCAATCAATTCAAGTCAATCAGTTGGCTTTTCAACAGTCTCCGGATTTATTCCCTTGCAGTTATTAATAATTCTTATTCTATGACCATACTATGATACTATTTGATATTTAATCAGGAAAACCAATAAATTTTCTGAAAGAAATCCTATCAATACATTCTTTCTCAAGTTCACATTCGGAAAGACCATAAATTGCTGTAAAACAAATATATTTAACATAACGATTACGTCAGGTTCAGGTCTGCCTAAGTAAACTGTTTTATTAAAATATATTAACTCAAAAATGACACTAAAAGATTTCTAATCTAAGAAGGTATCAATTTCAGCAAGTTTATCTCCACCTTACTGAAAATGTTTGTATTCTTCTTTAAGAGCAAAATCAGTAAGAGTTTTCATGAGCAAAAATTAATATTAAGAGATTTAAACTATCCAATAATAAAATGCACAAAAGTTTATTAAAATACAGTATCTAATTTCGGGATCACTCCCGATTCTTTCTTCAAACAACTTTTTCCCGGAAAATCCAGTTACCATTGAAAATTAGATTTTTTCAAGTTCCTTCATATCTATAAGCTTGATATTTTCTTCTTCAAGTGTTTTTATCGTAGCTTCAATATCGTCAACTCTGACGATTAGTATAGCTTTCTGATCCCTGGTTACAAAAGCATAAGCATATTCAAGATTTATTTTAGCTTCACCAAACACTTCAGCAATATGAGACATGCTACCAGATAGATCTTTCATTTCAATCCCCAGCACATTTGTTTCGGAAACGGTAAATCCCGATGTATGAAGAACATTATAAGCATACTCAGACTTGTCCACGACCATACGGATTATCCCGAAGTCACCTGATTCAGCAATAGTAAATGCTTTTATATTTATCCCAGCGCTTTTTAACTTATTTGCTACGTTTGCGAGTCTACCAGGTTTGTTTTCCGCAAAAAGGGAAATCTGCTTTATGATTTTATGTTTTGTGCTAGTTTCCATGTCCTTACATCCCCTATTCTTTTTTTTCTCTTTTTTCATCCTTTTAAATCTTTTTTCCGAATATAATATCAGCTTTTGTATATTTTAAGCTTACATCTTACCTATGCAAATGAACGCATATGTAGAATTCGTTCGGCTATTTACCCACAATTATTTATTGAAAGTTAGATTAATTTTTAAGCTAATGCAATATTGAGAAAACAAATGATATTCTATGTACATCTATGAAGATTGGTTTGTATTATTTATGGCTTAACTTTATTTCTGTCTCTTTATTCGAAGAGAAATTTAAAGGAGATCAAATCAGAAAAAGAGAAAAACTTGAATGAATGTTGCATCCAACAATTTTTATGTGTATGTCATACGTATCCACAAAATTCACATCTTCCNNATTAGTTCCACCTCGACTGCAAGATTCAGTGCACTTTTCAAAGCCCCCGCGATTTTTTTTTAAGCGTCATCATGTCTGACATGCGATCACTAAAAGCAGACTCATGCATCTCTATTTGAATTTTGATGGAATCAAGAGGTCCGATCCGGTCTACAATTATCATGAAAAAGTTTCCAACTTCAGGTATTTTCATAAGGGCCGATTCGACCTGTCTGGGGAATACATTGATTCCACGAACGATAATCATGTCATAAGAGCGTTCGCTTATGCGTGTAATTCTTGGATGGGTTCTCCCGCACCTGCAGGATTCTGAAAGCTTTCGAGTAAGGTCATTTATCCTGTAGCGAATAAGGGGGAGGGCTTCTTTAGTAAGAGTTGTTATTATAAGTTCTCCGATTTTCCCATCAGGCACGGACTTTTCGGTATCCGGGCTCAGGATCTCCACCAAGAATTTATCCGACCATATATGAATTCCACACTGCTTCGAACATTCAGTAAAAAGCGGACCACTCATTTCTGAAGTCCCATAAATATCATAAGCTTTAATTCCGGATTCGTCTTCTATCCGTTTCTTGAGTTCCTCAGACCAGGGTTCAGCTCCGAAAAATCCCATCTTTAATTTCGTATCGTTCCTTAATACTGATACCTAAATTCTTTGCGGTTTCGATCATATATAAAAAGTAAGAAGATGTGCATGCTATGATAGTTGTGCCAAGGTCTCTCATCAAGTCAAGTTGGCATTCAGTATTTCCAGAGCTTGTGGGTAGTACTGTTGCACCAATTTTATCGCTTCCATAGTGAGCACCGAGTCCACCTGTAAAAAGTCCGTATCCGTAACTTACTTGAAGGATATCGTTTTTTCCCACTCCAATATAGGTAAATCCTCGTGCGAGAGACACAGCCCATTCTTCAATGTCCTTTTGTGTATACCCTACTACTATCGGTTTCCCTGTTGTACCCGAAGAAACAGGGAAGCGGACAAGTTTTGCGTTAGGGACGCAAAACATGCCGGTTGGGTAGTTATCTATTAGATCCGTCTTAAATGTAAAAGGTAATTTTCTGACATCTTCAAGTGTATGGATGTCTTCCGGCCTAATGCCATGTTCAATAAACCTTTTCCGATAGAAATGAAAGTGTTCATATACATAATGTACGAGTTCTTTCAACTTCCTTTCCTGCAGTTTTTTCAAATTCTCTACAGGCATTGTCTCGATTTCAGGATCCCAGTATTTTGGCATTTTTTTTCACACTCTGAATGTCTCATATTGTGAGCTTTGTGCTGAGTTACTAAAACCATAGCCTCNNTTGATGGTGTGGATTTTCGGCAGGTGTTCTATGAAGATTAAGCTGAATTCACATCTAAATAATGTAGTTGTTGGGTCCAAAGGGAAGCTTTAGGTAGCTTGAAAGTTTATCGGATAAAAGCCAAAAATTATTTGACTAAATATAGATATCTATTTCTAAAAATAACATGATTCTATTTCTAATAATTATTACAAATAACTTAAAATACTTCCAAGTTATCTTGACTTTCATGTCAAATACCAATGTAAATTTACTCGATTGCCTTTTAATTTGGCCTTATCAGGCAATTTATTGAGTACTAGACAATGTTAGGGTTCTAAATTATTAAGATACTTGTTTCAATAAAAATCATTCATCTTCACCGTCTTCTAGTTCATCTTCAATATATAGATCTTTTGACATTGCTCCAAGTGAAGCTTCAAGAATCTTCTTTGTTCTTTCCTTGCATTTGTTCAACACTTCTTCCATATCTGCAATGACATCGATTCCGGCAGCTCCGGAATGTCCACCTCCGGTGCCGTTATATTCGTTGCTTATATCTTCCATTAACTGTCCAAGATTAACTCCAGCATTAACAGCTTCACGTTTTGCCCTAGAACTTATTCGGACGCTTTCACCTTTTGCTGTGCCAACAAAAGCAATATCTGCACCGATATTTATAAGCATGGAAGATGCAGAGCCTCCGAAAGAACTTACATGTGAAGATGCAATTAGCATATCCTGCACTCTATCAAGTTCAACACGACTTGCTGCTTTCAGGATGGCAATACGCATAGATATATCCTGTGGGGTAATAGCCATAAGGTCCAGCACTTCTCCATATTCAACGCCACTTGCCTTTATAATTTTTGCTACTGTACTGAATGTATCTTCTGATGCATGTTTAAAATGTCCGGTATCTGTCACTATTCCTGTAAGCATTCCGATTCCCACACGTCTGTTAATTGGTGCTCCCATTACTTTCAAAATACCATAAATAATTTCAACAGTTGACGTAGCGTTCCTATGCAAGTAGAAATCTGCATTTTCTGTTAGAGCAGTAGTTGTATGGTGATCTATCACACAGTAACTGATAAGCTCTATATCATTTAATTGTGCTTTTGTAGAAGTGTCAACTACGACAACAAAACCATAATTCTCGGGATTTGGCTTATCCATTACTTCTATTCCAAGTTTCTCGATCAGGACCGAGGCTACACGGTTACACCCATCTACAAGGCCGACAGTACCCCCTATAGCTTCAGAAAGAGCGAAAGCACTGCTAATAGCATCCGGGTCTGCATTCCGGTGACACAAATATAAGATATTTCGATAGTCAAGGAGCCGATTGAAAAACTCCTCTTCATTAACTTGCATTGTCCACTCAAATATCGTGTTATGGACCTAGATATCCTCGGTCTCATACCCTCCGGGTTTCGGCATGACTTCTAATGAATCGATATCCTATTTATGTTCTACATTTATAAGTAATAAATAAAGAGAACTTGGGCAAATCTTCGATTTCAACAAATTGCTTATATATATCTTATAAGCAAGCAACCAAATAAAATAAAGTTTATCGAAATCCTCTCAGATTATTGTGCTCTGGGACCCAGTGCATGCTGGATCTGTTCCTGAAGCTGTTTAAAGCGAGAAGTGAG
>PMJC01000374.1:215-6843 GCA_003157235.1 Methanosarcina sp. | reverse complement strand
GACTCAACAATGAAAAAAGCAGTAAAAGAACATCCTCTGGAGATAAATAATGTTTTGAGAATAGTGGAAGCTAGCTTTAAAACCAGAGAATAAGGACCATAAAAGTAAAAACCGGTAAAATTATAAAAATTAGCGATAAAGATTTGGACAGATTCCTAGCGAAGAAAAATCGGAGTCTTCTATTTATTAGAAAGCATTCAGCTAAACTCCTGCATTTCGTCAGATGAGTATCAAGTTTATAAATTGGTTATGAAAGTAGGCATTTATCTGAATGGTTTATAAAATAATACTACAATTATCAATAATAAAAAACCTGAGAAGTAAGGAAAAATTATAAGCATAATATTATTAAAGTTAATTGGATACCAGATCAATTATTTATCTAAATTAGTAAATGATAAAATCGCATGATTCATATATATATACCAATCTTGGGTAATTTTTGACAAAATTATCTTTGTAAATGAAAAAATTTGATAATGATCGTTAGTAAATGTTTGATTAAAGTCGTTTATTCAGATTTATTCAAAATTTTACTTATGGGAATTGGAATTATGAACAATAAAATAATTGCATTTGATTTTCTTAGGGCTTTAGCAATAATTATGATTATTCCAGCTCATTTGAGCAATTTCTTATTTTCTATTTACAGTAAGCTAGGACTTTATGCCTTTGATCCTTATTTCGCAAATATGGGTTTAGGGCTATTTATATTTATTAGTGGATATTTGTTATATTATAACAACCATTCTATAAATTCATTACAAAGTTTATTATCCTTCTATAAAAAAAGACTTTTCAGAATTTTTCCTCTTTACTGGGCAGCTCTCGTAGCTTATATAGTTGTGTTCTCGATATTTGCTCAAAAACTAAATACTGGTTTTGTATTTCCCCATGCAGATAGTGCATTTGATTATTTTAATATTTTGGTACATATTTTAGGATTACAAATTTTTCTTGCTCCAGCTTACGCTTCCCCAATGTTAACATTATATTTTATCGGTCTAATTATTGCATTCTACACNNTTCATTTATCATATTTATAGTGTTTTTATTATTCTCAAGGACTTTCGGTATCATTGATCCTCGTTTTTTTATGTTTTTCTCAGTATTTGTGTTTGGTATCCTCACCTGTAAAGAGAGCTTATTTGAAAAATCCGAGATAGAAATCATGAAAAAACCTTTTATCCAGATCATACTGGCAGTTCTTCCGGTTATATTTGTATTGATTATTGTTTTAGAGGCAAGAACACTCTTGTTTTTAGATCCAAAAGTTTATTTTACAATTAACTCCGTAGGCAACGGTACAATAGGATCTTCAATGGTCATATCAATGTTGAATAGCTGGGCAAATTCATTAAATCTGAATTACTCCACTTTACAATTCATCCTTGATACTTTACTTCTAAATATTTTTGTAATAATCTTCTGTATCTTCGAATACAGGTTTGCAATGAAATTTATAAATGATAAATTTTCAAGAACGTTGAGTTCTATCTTTACATATATAGCTACTTCTTCATATTGTGTCTACCTATTCCACAGGCCTTTTTTTGCTATGTGGAATTCCGGAACAAACTTCATACACAATTATATTTTGCACGATATTGTCATAATATTTATAGCTCTACCTTTCCTGTTTTTTGTTTCATATAATATACAAATATTTGAATCAAATTTAAGGAAATATTTCTAATATATAAAAATTGCTGACAAAGACATTTCCTTCAATGGATCAACTAAAAGCGTAGGTACGTAAGCAACAATCCAACATTAGTTTAACGTGGTAAACTCAACAATTAACCAAAACTTACCTGAAATATAAATATGTAATTTTTGCATCGGTTTCATGCTTCTGTTTTAATTTCACAATTCAAATCTACATCTTTTGTATTTAATCTTCATATTGATGCTTAGCGATTTAGAATGAGTAAATTATATATTTAGCTTGATAGTATAAATTTTATCAAGAATGAAATTTGATCTTTTCACTAAAAAAAATCATTGTAAGGCCTTCAAAAATTTAATCGAAAATTTGTACATATTTGTCAGTTCCCATCTTATATACAAAAGAAATTTAATTAGAATGTTTTGTTCTATTTTAGCACTTTTGCTGTCCAATTTTTCACAAATATTAAGTATTTTTCCGTCATCAATATAAACTGTCGAATTCAATATCGAAAATCCGATCAAAACTATTAACTAATCATCCTAAGCTAAACAAAATCAATAGCCTTCTTTACTAGGATTCATTGAGCAAATTTATAGGGTTTTATTTATAGAACTGTCGGTTATTGGTAATGTATTTTAGTCCAGTTTAACACCATTAGGATTGTTGTAGGGATGAAAACTTCTCTATGAATCATAATTGACTAGCTATTAATATTTTCAGCTACATTTGTACTATACAAATGGAAATATGTAATTCAGACCATTGTGTCTACAAAATAAGAGATTTCACAGTTTTTTGTATGAAATGCAATAAAGAATTTTTTAGACACTAATAGCATTGACTTTTTGAGAGATATATGATTTGAAATTGGTAAAAGATTCTTTTTTGAGCCTGATGCAATAGGTACTAATGGTTAGAATGGACACCTTTTCATCGTTGTTTAATCAAAATATTCTTCTTCAAGAATGATAAATTATAAACAATATCATAACAAAAACGTCTTTAAAGAATATCCTGCGATTAAAAACCATTTATAGTATGATGAAATGATTTTTTGATGGAGTTATATTGGAACTGTGGGTGATGGTACGATTTTCAATGTAATTAAGACTATGTTGAAAATCAGGGAAACCAGTAAGAAAATGAAGCGTATAAGCAAGTTAAAATATATTACCTTGAATAATTCCTTTGTTTCCAAAGCTGTGGCGCTAAAATACCCAGTTTCTTGCTGTGGGTGCGGCGACACATAAGTTATATTTTTTTGACTTGTAGAATGGTCTTGAAATTGGCGAGATTATGCAATTATAGCATAACTTTCATATTTATATAATATGATAATATTATTTTAAATTTATTATACAAAACATTGAAAAGCTTCAAGCATTTTTAGCAAATGTATACAAAGAAACTATCTATTTTCTCAACACGAAAGTAACTTAAAAATTAACCTAACTTTCAACGGATAATAGCGAGTAAATAGGCAAACAAATTATACAAATATGTACATCTTCAGCAGTCGAAATAAAGCAGTTATGGAGAATATTAATGAATAGTCCACTGCAAAAAATAAAGGAAACGAAACCACTGATACATCATATTACCAACTGGGTTACTATTTACGAATGTGCAAATATGACAAGAGCTTTTGGCGCACTTCCTGTAATGGCACATTCCCCTGAGGAATGTGCTGATATGACAGCGATTTCATCTGCGCTTGTACTTAACATCGGAACTTTGACATATGAAATCATTGATGCAATGATGCTCTCTGCTTCTTCTGCAAACGAAAAGAAAATCCCTGTAATATTTGATGCCGTCGGCGTTGGCTCTACTAAATTTAGAGATGAAATGGCTGCGAAAATTTTTGATTCTGTCCATATCGACATTATCAAAGGTAACTATTCTGAAATTGCAAAATTAGCAGGTGAAAGCACTGAAACAAAAGGAGTTGAAACGACTTCCATCAACGTTGATCCTGAAAAAGTAGCAAAGGAACTTGCAAAATCAAAATCATCTATTGTAGTGATGACAGGAAAAGAAGACATAATAAGTGATGGGAAAAAGATATATATTATAAGGAATGGTAACGAGCAAATGGGGTCAATTGTCGGAACTGGATGCATGGCTGCATCCGTAATAGGTTTATTTGCTTCAATTAATTTCAATTATTTTGATGCATCCAAAGATGCCTTATGCTACTTTGGAGTTGCAGGAGAACTCGCGGCTGAGAAATCAAATGGGCCTGGAAGTTTTATTGTCAATTTGTATGACGAAGTTTTCAATCTTTCAGATGAGAAAGTAAAAAATATGATGAATTTTGAAGAAAAGTAAATTTAGACGACAGAAACTCTTTAATCTCTGATGTGATTAGAAAAATTCAGAGGCTTTTCAATATATTTGGAGATCGCTAAAACCAACCATTAACTCTACTAGCAAATGATGCAGAAGATTTTGATTAAACCCACATTTCGTAGTATCCTTATAAATGTGATATCAGTAACTCGTAAAATCAGATGTTTATCGAAATCCTCTGCATCATTTGCTAGTAGAGTTAATGGTTGGTTTTAGCGATCTCCAAANNAAAAAATATTTTTTAAAATATATTGACTTTTACCTTGTGACAGATTCCAAGTTCTCAAAGAAAGGGATTTTATCTGATGTCAAGGAAGCAGTTGAAGCAGGATGTCAGATTATTCAGTACCGAGAAAAAAATAAGAGTACAAAAAAAATGATCTATGAAGCAACCGAAATCAAGAGAATCTGCAGGAATAATGCAAAATTTTTGGTTAATGATAGAATTGATATTGCGTTAGCAGTTGATGCAGAGGGCGTACATTTAGGCCAGAATGATATGCCAATCGAAATTGCAAGAAAACTTCTAGGCGAAGATAAGATAATTGGCCTCACTGTCNNAAAAGATGCAGGAGAGGGAATTGGCCCTGAAAAAATAAGAAAAATCAAAAATTCAATAAGAATCCCTGTAGTTGCTATTGGTGGAATAAACATGGATAACTGCGAGAGTGTTATTCAGAATGGAGCTGACTGCTTGGTTGCAATTTATGCAGTGGTAGGCAGTGATGATGTGAAAAGTGAAACTAAAAATTTTATTAATATTATCAGGAAAATAAAACTCTTGCGGAACCATTCATTTAACTGATAAACCCAAACATTGAAGTTCTGTAAACACTCCTTAAACTTAGCCATAAAAATTCCTTCGATTTTAATTCCTCCTAGTAGGTGCTTCTTTTCGTTCCACTCTGGAGATGCTGGTTCATCAAGTTCCTGAATACCGCATTCTTCCTACAATCTGAAATTTAAAAGTGGACTGCTTATTTTAGTGTGTTTGTTTTTTGAATCGATCCTAGTTCCAGGGCTCACCAGTATTATTGACGCTAATTTTTTACATCCCACTGATGTTTAAAACCTTCTGTTTAACCTGATCCTTTAGATAATCCTCTATAATAGCAGATATTAGCTAGCAGTAGAATATTTAACTATACAATTGTTCTTTTCAGGATTACCTCTCTGGAATTTCTATCTTGACAATAGATATCTCGACTTTTAGGCAGATTAACTTTTTTAGTAGGAGTAAATTTGATCATCTTTTTTAGGAACAGTCTTTTAAGAAGGTGTTCTGAATCAGGGTTTATTTTTAGTGCTGAAACTGTTGTCCTTATCTAAGTACTTATTAAATGACAATAATCAATAAAATTTTACTCATGTTTTACGTATTTTACGAAAAGTAATTTGAACACGGATTTTTTTACAGTATTCTTATCAAGTTAGGATTAATATATAGGAATAAATAAAATATAGGAATAAATAAATTTCTCTTAGAATTAACCTGGAACACATATAACCAGTTTGCTTTTGGATATTATGAGAATAGAATAATCAATGAGATACACTATATATATTGGATCATATTTCCCGAGCTAACTATCCTACTGTTTTTTTCGCTCAACATTACGTAATATTTCTTGGAGTAATCAATCCATTTGAGATTAAGAAACTGCTTTTCTAAGTAATTCCATACAATCAGTTAAAATTTATCAAAGTGAAATTTATCCTCTTCAATTTTTTTAAGGCGGGTTGTTTCTTTTATAAGTCAGAATTTATTTAGACTCATTATTAGTTTCTTAGTCATGCTTCCGAATATATTATTAAATAAGAGTGAAAATATTTTGATTATTTAATTCAAAATTATATCCGACATCATATAATAACAGCTCTGTACGACCTCTAGGTTTTTACCCACCTGCTTCCTTATAGCATTAGCGGTGATAACAATCTCACCTGCGGATCTTATGAATGCATCTTGAACAAGGACGACACTTACATTGTGAAGGCTATTATAAGCGATAACAGTTGGTGAAAATAAGCGGTTGTTTCGGAGAAGATATCTATCGCTGACTAGCTGACTAATTGAATCATGAAATAGATTATCTAGATGAGTTTAAATTGCTCTAAAACTGGACTATACTGTTTAACTGAAAAATTAATGGCAGTAAACCTCAAATTGTCCAAATTAGAAGTCAAAACAATGATCTAAATTGTACCTTATTTTGAAACCCAATTGTTTAAGTCCCGAATAATAGTAGAACAGCAGAATGAGATTCAAGGATGCTATTATTGAAATGACATTTCCTATAATATACATGGAAGAAAAATAAAACTGATTATTCTAATTATATGGATATCCATTTAACAAACCAGGATAACAACAAATTTCGAGATTTTATTCCTGTCTTATTCACGTACTTTGTTTGATCCCAATAGAGTGGGGCTAGGGAAACTAATCACATGCAAATAAGCAACCTTTATACGCTACAGTTTGAGAGGTCACTTAGAATCCATAGGAGTTGAGGACGCATGAAGATAAAAAGAGTAATATGTCTATTTGCTTTTGGCATTGCACTAATTATTGCTTTGAACCTCGTAGCTTTTGGTTCTTCT
>PMJC01000374.1:0-125 GCA_003157235.1 Methanosarcina sp. | reverse complement strand
TGGATAATACCACCCTTGAAAAGCAGCTTCTGGATCCCATCAAAGACGAGCTAAAGATGATAGACAATATCTCCAACGTCTCCGATGCCCAGGCTGTATTAATGCAAATGATGGATTATGGTATG
>PMJC01000353.1 GCA_003157235.1 Methanosarcina sp. | reverse complement strand
TATTGTTTGTGCAATTAGTGAGATAACCAACCATATACTTTTAAGCTTATTTTTCCTTAACTGTTTAACCGTTCTGCTAACAGACTGAGCAATCCCTGTATTTCATTGGGAAGAAAAAGATACAGAATCAACTACACTTTACAGAACTTTCGGTACACTATCAACAGCTACAAACCCCCTGAATCTCCGAACTAAATATGGAGAACTCGAATTACCAAAGCCTCAATTCCGTGAGTTTCCCTTTGAAAAGAGTGTGTTTGAAAAGTATTCGAGAGTTGAAAAAGCCATCCTAACTACTGTAGCTAAATCTTATCTGCAAGGTGTTTCCACCCAAAGGATGGGAAAGATCATGACTGCTTTGGAAGAAGGTAAAATATCAGCTTCTTCTGTTTCCAGGATTACTAAAGAACTAGATGAAAAGGTTGAATATTTCCTCTCTAAACGAATAGAACAAGAAATCCCTTACTTGCTTATTGATTCTACTTATTTTAAGGTCAGAGATGGGCTTCATTATGAAAACAAAGCTCTCTTTGTAGTTGCTGGAATAAGGGATGACCGTTACCTTGAAACCCTAGGAGTAAGATGAGCACACAGTGAAGATTCTTTGTTCTGGGAAAATCTTTTCGATAATATGAAAGAAAGAGGTTTAAGAGATGCCAGGTTAATTGTTTCTGATGGACACAAAGGGGACAGAAAATCGTCAAAGAATCCTTTCTTGGATCAAGCTGATAGATGCGTCACATACATCTGATAAGACAAGTTCTCAAGAAGGTGCCAAAAAAGAAACAAACAGAAGTGGTTGAGAGGTTAAAAGAAGTATTGATAGACCATCAAAAACAGTATGATCTGGTTCTGGAACTTGATAGTATGGGATGTAAAAATGCAGTTAATACGCTTGAAAGCTTCCAGTACGATATAATGAACTATATGCAGTTTCCAGAGAATCACTGGGAAAAAATAAGAACAATAAATATAATGGAAAAGACTAACAAGGAACTCAAAACAAGAAGCAAAATGTTGAGGGCATTCCCTAACCAGGAATCAATATTGAGACTAGTAGTCTCAATACTCATAGATATAAAAGAAGACTGGATAATAGGAAACAAGGATTTAATAGTAATGGAACAGTAATCAGAAAAGAAGAATAAAGGGCATAGGACATATTTTACAGAAAATTATACACGCCCCCTCTATAATCAAGAGAGGATTTCGATAAACCCTAAATTTCTTCATATGCTTATAAAAGAGATATAAATGATTCTTGTAAATCAGAAGTCTATCGAAATATTCACTAATATGTTCTTGCTACATACACAAGAGTTTTGGTTTCTTCCTTGCAGACAGGACACTTTTCTTTCCAGTCCTTTTTCTGCTCCAAAGGGATCCCAAGGATACCTGCATTTATCTGGTCTTCCATAATAAGTCCACATTCTTTCTTACCACACCATGGAATTGTTGCAATGCCTTTTTGGATTTTATCCTTTACTTCTTCAAAATTAGTACAATCAAAGATACGGTTTAAGAGCCCTGTTTTCGCGTTATTATAAAGGTTTTTGTGGATTGATTCAAATATTAATATCACATCAGCTTCAATATCAGGAAGCGAGATCTGTTCTTTATTCCCTGTGTCTCTCCTTACAGCCACAGCAACATTATTTTCCAGATCTCTAGGTCCGATTTCAAGCCTTAAGGGTACGCCTTTCATTTCCCATTTATAATACTTTGCTCCGGGACGAAGGTCACTTGCATCGATTTCAACTCTCACCCCTATTTTCTTCAGGCGTTTTTGAACATCTTTGCAAGCTGCAAGCACATACTCTGCTCCTTTCTTGAAGATAATTGGAATAATTACAACCTGTATGGGTGCGATCTCCGGAGGCAAAACCAGCCCTTTGTCATCTCCATGGATGGAAATAATAGCTGCAATAGATCTTTCTGAAATCCCATAGCAGGTCTGGTAGGCATAGCACTGCTCCCCATCAGGAGCTTCGTATTTAATATTAAATGTTTTTGCAAAATTGTCACCCAGATGATGGACTGTACCTATCTGAAGAGTTTTTCCATCAGGCATAATTGCATCTAGAGCATCGGTGTAATCTGCACCTGGGAATTTATCCCAATCAGGTCTTCTTGAGCGGAGCACAGGAACTCCAAGCCTACGGTAGATTTCGGTATAAAGCTCAATCGCTTCCCTAACCTGAACCTCTGCATCTTCCCAGGTTGCATGCACTGTGTGAGCTTCTTTGAAGGAAGTAATCTCTCTTAGTCTGATCAAGGGTCGAGTGTGTTTTGTTTCGTAGCGGAAAGTATTCACTACCTGATAGAGTTTGAGAGGCAAATCCGCATGAGACCTGATCCATATTTTGTACATTGGATAAATGGCAGTCTCACTGGTTGGACGAAGAACCAGAGGTATTTCAAGAAGGTCTTTTCCACCGTGAGTTACCCAGTATACCTCATCCTCAAAGCCTTTGATATGCTCAGCTTCTTTCATGAACTCGTTTTCAGGAATAAGCAATGGGAAGAGAGTTTCCTGGTGTCCGCTGTTGTCGAGAATTTCCCTGATTATGTTATAGGTATTCCTCCGGATGGCAAAGCCGAAAGGATACCAGACATATAGCCCTTTTACAGGATAGCGGACATCCATTATTTCGGCCATCCAAAGAAGTTCATTATACCAATCGCTGAATTTTTCTTTTGGAGGGAGTGCTGCTTCTTTTTCGCTTTCTGCCATACCTTCACCGTATTATCACAATATAAATTAATTATTTAGTTCATCAAATTCAGGCATTTTCGAGTTCCAGTACCATGCCTAATATCAAATACCATGTTTTGATGGAAAGTACAGGCTTTTGTGCTGACTGAAAAGCTCTACTCCATACAGGTTAAGTACCATCTGAAGCCCTGCAAATTATCTAAAACTCTACAAAAGGATATTCAAGCTGTCATATTTTGAGACTCATGATATCTAAACAGAAAAACGCTGAATAGCCCGCAATGTCTTTTCCCTTATTTGAATAAAAGTTGGTAACTATATGTGAACTAGCTATCCTGAATTTTTGCCTGGCTGCCTAACTATAGGAACGAAGAATTAATTTTCTTCTAGGGGCTGGACATTTTCTAAAGCTTTATGCGTAAATTCGGATTTTTCAATATCGAAAACCATCATACCGCTATTTAGCTTTTCAGCTTCCTCTTTTGAGAGCTTGGTAGTGATAGCCTTTTTTGAAATTATTGCGCTATTNNTCTTCCTGTACCCACCTACTTGCAGTCATCAGTACACTCCTGACGCGATGAAGTACACCTTCGATATTCGTTATGTAAGACTCTGAAGCCATCCCAGGCTCGATAGTGATCCCCATCTCCGGGATGCGAATTGTTCCTGATGTTGAACGGATAACCCTTGCGTCCAAGTCTTCTTGAGTTTCAACTGATATTTCATATCGTATGGGTTCTTTGCTGGAGAGGCTCAAGGTATCTGCAAAACGGAAACTGCATTGGCATTTTGCACTAATGTACATGATCTCCCCGAAATAGGGGATATTGTCTTTCTGCCAGTTTATCACAAGATCGTCATGACATAGCGGACAGGAGATCTTTGTCTCAAAACTTTCATGCTTATAAAAATTATGATTCAATATTTCCCACCAATTATTTTGGATCTATCGATTTTTATACCTGAGGGAGTTACAATCACAGTATTTCCTTTAAAACCTGCAATATCTCCACGAACATCGACGATTACATCTTTCAGCTCTTTCAAAACCCTGTCCCTCATCAGGTCATCACCCCTGATGTTTGAGATATCTATCATCAGGATATTTCCATTGTAGATCTCCTGCTTGAGTAGGGATATCTGGTTGATATTTGAGACTTCTGCGATCTTAACATAAGTCTCTGCAGGCTCTTCCTCGAGAACCTCCTCATATTTACTTAGATCGAGTTCGGTGTAGTCGTCGGCACTAGTTGTACTTCTTACATTGCTGCCAAGGATTTTGTCTATGAATTTTGCCATTTATGCACACCTTTTGTATTTTTTTAGATTTGAATAATAATTGTCCTATATTGAAACCTATATTAATTAATTTTTGCTATTAAAGCTAACCTTGATTTTAGTCTCTGTTTCAAGGAATTACCCGCCTATTCATGTAGGTTTTTTTAGTAAGAATCTACATGCTTCAAGAGCATCTTCAGAGTTCCATGCTCCATAGTTTATCTCCTACATGGGTTATTGACTTTATAGCTTTACCTGAATTAGTCTCAACCATCTGTGGACCCGTCATGAAAGCTTTTCCAATTGCAAGAGGCTTTTTATGAACCTCTTCCACGACGATTACGAGATCTCCTTCTTCTATTTCGGAATCAGCCTCCACGACTCCAGGAGCCATGATATCTGCCCCATCTGAAACGAATCTAATAGCTCCTTTATCCACAGTTACAATGCGCTTTTTGAGTTCAATCTCAAAAGCTCCGCGGACGGTAGGAAAAAACTGTCCTTCTATTTCAAAAAGTAGAGGCTTGCCATCCACAAGGATAAGGGAATAATCCTCCAGGATGATTTTTTCCAGGACTTTATTTTCCAGCCCTACCATCGTTTCACCGAAGATAGACACAAGGTACTTTAACATCTTGTTCTTCGTATTTTTCCTCAGCTGAACTCTTGACTTTACTTTCAATCAAACACCTGATTTCAAAAATCTCATGCACTATTTATAGCATAGGGTTCTTGTGCCTTTTAAAGCTTATGTGATTCCTAAAGATTGATGAAACAAGATTTTTCATATTTTATTCGAATTTTTCCTTCAACTTTACAAAGAGCATTTTGAGAAGCATCAGAACACCTCCTAAAATATGGGTTCATAGCAGAAGGGCTCTAGAAAGAAACTAACAAAAAAAAACATATCCTGAGAACTGAATAAATTTCTGTATTCAAAGTCCCATTGCTAAGCCGCTGGAACTCATCTTAGACAATACAGTAATCAACCCTAAATGATATTAATCCGCTCGCTCAGATGAGGGAGAAAGCCAAGAATGAGCTTCTTGAAAACTTCAATATCAGTCGACACAGCTAAAAAGGTAGCATTAGGATGGGGAATTAGTCAAAAAACATATCAAAAAATCAAACATACAAATACTCTGATAGACAATCAAATAAGATCAGAAAATCTCAATGTTATGTGATGGATAAAGAATATGATCTAAAAAAATCCATTACCTAATTAGAGAAGAAATAAGGGTAGACTCAATCATATCTGTAAGAAAAAGACAGAGAACGAAAATTTGGGGAAAAATACAGAAGACAGCTGCACTTAATCTTTGATAAAATTAAATACGATCAAAAAAATATAGCGAGACAACGTTCTCTGTTGCCAAAAGGAAACTTGGAGAAGTACTTCGGGCAAGAAAGTTNNAATAATTTGTATTAAATTAAGGATCTCTATAGAACCGTTTTTCCTCCATTATTGAGATTATTTCACAATTAAAAAAGAATCTATTCATTTTTAAGGTTTCCACTTTTACTTCAATTTTTTCAATCCTTTCAAATATGTATTTATGAAGGTCTAATTTATTCTTTGCTTAACCCAGTTATATTAGTAAAATCAAATTTCGCATAGAGCTTAAATATATAAGTGCAGAACAAGTTTCCCCAAAAAGGTACATTCTTCGATTTTAAACCACTCATAAATGGAGTGGCTATGGTTCCATAAATGGGATATCACGGAAATCAAAAACAATGTTTCAATTTTTATTAAGATCCATCATATCAAAAGCTCCACCTTTTATATTCCAAAATGAAGAAAAACTGTGTTTCAAATTGAAGCGAATAGTAAGGAAAAGTTATTAAATCAAGGATGCTACCTAATTCAGGAGATACAGACAGCAAACTGGATGTATCTACCTATACGAGAAGTTGGGTCATTTATCTCTCCATGATCAACAACCCTATTACCTCCAATAAGTTTTTTAAATTTATTATGATTTGTAAAAATTGTCTCGGAACTGACGGAATAAGGTATTGATTAAAAAAATGGGTAGATATATCAATAGTTAAGTAGAAGAATCAATAGTTAAGTAGAAGAGTGTGAGCGGGTTGGGGAGTGGGGGGTCATATGGGGAGTGGGGGGTATGGTATGTGAAAAAAGTTTTCCGCTCACATCTTACAATTACTCTTATTAAAATTAATTATATAAATAGCTATGCATTCTGTTTCATCGTAATATAATAGTTAAATAATATAATAATGTTATGATACAAACCATACACCACATATTTAGATTTTTGAGCCCTTGTTTGATCCAATGATATGCCACATAAAAAGCCTGCAAATTAATAAAGAAGCCTTAAGTATTCACATGAAGCATTTTAAGTCATCCAGAGCAAGTTTTCAAAATTACCGTGACAAGAAAGTATTTACTTGATAACTGGTTCTTAGTACTATGAACCCTAATAGGCTTTTGATTTATGGAGCAGCTTTTGCAATTATGGGACTTTCGAACGCTGTCATTCCCATCCTTCCGGAGCTTGCGAGCCTGGACCATAGCGCTTCCGGAAAACTTACGCCCAGCCTACTCTTTTCTGCCTACTTTTTTGGAGCCCTTGTTACAATACTCCCTTTCGGGATTCTAGCTGATAGGTTCGGGAATTTGAGGTTTATAGGGTTTAGTATTATTCTAACAGCAATTTCAGGACTAACCATCCTATTCTCAGAAAACCTCTGGATTATTTTAACCTCAAGGTTTATAGAAGGTTCTGCCTGCGGAGCTTTTTTCCCGGCTGCCTTTGCCACCCTCTCTAAATCTAAGGATCCAGGGCGTTATATCGGAGAATTCACTTTTTTTTTCAACGCAGGACTGGCCGCTGGGGTTCTTTTTTCAGGTTTACTGGCGGATACTTACTTAAAAGGAGCAATCCTTGTTTTTACAGTTATCACTTTTCCTTTGATCTTATACCTTTTTCCAAGACACAGGAAATTGACTCATTCTCAGAACACAGAGGATTCTGGTTCATTACCTCACCCCCCTGGAAGCCTTTTTAGAGATTCTTATAACGGGATTATAAAACTACTTAGCTTCAACAATTTAAAGATCTGGCTCAGTTCTTTTCTTCTCAATGGAACCATCGGAGTCCTTATAGGTTATTATCCGGATTATAGCCTGGGCACTATGACAAAAACTCAGCTCGGAAGTTCTATTGCCAGCCTCTACGTCTGCGCCATGGTTACATCTCTCCTTATCGGACGGTTTAGGATCAAGGAAAAAAACATAATCCGGATTGGATTAACATTTTCTACCCTTGGAGCCTTTTTTGTGATTAAATATCCTTTTCTCGGATTTTCAAGCCTGGGTGGAGGATCCGGAATTGCACTGGTAGGTTTTGCTCTGGCTGTTGCCAGAATGAATTCGGAGAGGGGGCTAGTAATGGGACTTTTTACTACAACCATCTATGCCGGGCTTTCTTTTGCCCCTATTATTGCAGGACTTTTTACAGGCTTTATGAGCTTTGAAAAAATATTCATAGCAAATGGTTGTATTCTGGCAGCAGCTCTTCTATTATAGAATTGAAAAATTTCATTCCAGCAAAAACTT
>PMJC01000382.1 GCA_003157235.1 Methanosarcina sp. | reverse complement strand
CAAGAGTAGCTACGGAATATCTGAGATATGCAGGCCTGATGCCTTATCTAGAAGACCTAGGTTTCCACACGGTTGGCTATGGTTGTATGACCTGTATAGGGAATAGTGGATTTCTACCGGAACACGTTGCAAAGGAAGTGACAAAAAACGATCTCACTGTTGCAGCCGTAATCAGTGGGAATCGAAATTTTGAAGGAAGGATCAATCCACTTGTCAAGGCAAATTATCTTGCCTCACCTCCTCTTGTAGTCGCCTACGCAATTGCAGGTACTGTAAATATCAATCTAGAAACTGATCCACTTGCTCATGATCCCAACGGGCGCCCTGTTTACCTCAAGGATATCTGGCCTTTAGAGGAGGAAATCAGAGATGTTGAGAAGAGTAGCATTAAATCTTCAATGTTCAAAAAAGAGTATTCAGGTTTTCTGGAGGGTCCTAAAATATGGAAAGAGCTGAAAGCTCCAGTTAGTATCCTCTATGATTGGAACCCCATATCCACCTATATCCAAGAACCCCCCTATTTTGTGGATTTTTCGCTCGTTTCGCCTTTGCCGGAGGATATAAGGAATGCCAGAGTCCTAGCCCTTTTTGGGAATAGCATTACAACAGACCATATCTCTCCTGCAGGGGACATCCCATCAGATAGTCCTGCAGGCAAATACCTGATATCCTGGGGTGTGGATCCTGAAAACTTCAACTCTTATGGATCCCGCCGGGGTAATCATGAGGTAATGATGCGCGGAACCTTCGGGAACATTCGACTTAGGAATAGACTCGTGACCGAGGAGGGTGGCTGGACTTTATACAATCCCCAAAAAGAAGACAGTCCAGATGAATCATTCAGAGGAATTTCAATCTATGACGCAGCTATACTTTATGCTGAAAATAATATCCCCCTAATAATTATCGCAGGAAAGGAGTATGGGACAGGAAGTTCCAGAGATTGGGCAGCTAAAGGTACATTTCTCCTCGGAGTAAAGGCAGTCATTGCCGAATCTTTTGAACGCATACACAGAAGCAACCTTATTGGCATGGGAGTTCTTCCACTGCAGTTTAAAGATGGAGAAAATGCAGATTATTTTGGTCTCACAGGAAAGGAAAGCTATGATATATTGGGCATTGAAAACATGGAACCTCATGGAGAGCTTTTCGTAAGGGCAAAGAACGAAAAAGAGGAAGAAATACATTTTCATGTGATATTGAGACTCGATTCTACTGTTGAAATAAAGTACTACCTGAACGACGGAATTTTGCATAAGTTCCTGCGGGATTCGGTGAAGGAAAAGTAAACGGTTATAGATTCTGAAATTGTATGAAAGAGTTTGTATCCCTAATTTGACATTTTGATTTTTATGTTGAAAGGAGATCTTCATATTTGAAAGAATGAAGATCTCCTCTCAACATAAAAATCAAACTGTCATATTAGAGCTACAATAGATCCATTGCAATGTGACACAATAATTTTGAATTAAAAACGAAATTATAGTATAAAGGTAGCTTACCTGTTGTTTTTTGAAGATGTTTTTGGCTTTAGATGTAATATGTGGATTCGATAAGAAGGTTCGACTGAGGATTTCGATTGTAATGTTCAACTCCAGAAAGATCAGTTGGCTCATCATTCATAGGAAGAATTGAGAACAGACTTTCACTATAAATAAGATTCAATAAGATCCAGTAGATCTCAGTTTACTGAGTTCAACAAATTTTGGAGAAGTATTATTTATACGCTGCTCAATAACTTCTTATTGGATTAAATCTTGGCCTTCCAAAGAAAATGATCTTATGACTTAATAAAGCTAATTGATCAAACTTATTCCGATAATTAGTTTGGAGCTTGTTACCTTGAACATATCATAGAAGCTGGGGATAATAGTAAAATATCTCATTAACAAAATCCATCCAACATTTAGCAGATTTACACATCTGTATAATTTTTCCCCTGTTTGTTACTATTAATCCATTCAAAATTAAATTAATTTTTAAGCTGCTGTCATCTTGAGAAAATTGATGGCATTCTTGTACACATCTGTGGAAAGTGGAATGCACAATTATCTACTCAGCATGACCCTTGCACTTTAAGGCTAGCAAAAATAGACACAGAAAGAAATGTTGCAGATATGAACGTGAACATAGCATGTTTGCTGGGCGAATAGACTGACATGAGAATCCACTCATAAGGCTGCAGATCTATGCTATTTCTGATGGTGCATAAGTGTATTATTGCTGGTAGATAATATGTTAATTGCAATAGGCTAAACACGATCGCATTGATAGAATAACTTTTCAGAGCGATATGGTATATATGACCATTGAAGAAACTAATAATGGATCAAATGGATCATGGGAGTGAATTCGGTACAAATAGAATTAATAAGTATGGTTTATGAGATAGAGAGTTCATGAGGCACAATGAAAAATAGGGATTAACCAATACTTGCAAGGTAAAACATCATCAGACAAATGAGAAAATTGAGAAATGCTTCAATACATACAAAATGTTCAGAGGAGAATTTGAAACCTTTGAGGAATCCATTAAATGATACAAAAGAAAGCCTAAAGAGCTCTGAAATTTGGGGAACTGAAATTCCTAGAAAATGCTTTATTTAATTGATTACCAATAAAAGCAGAATTTAGAATATGATTAGCTGTTTGGGTTATGAGAAGGTGGGATAATTATAATCAACTCTGCAATTAATTATACCTACTATTATGTTAATCAAATATTTTTATCAAATTTTTAAAAAACTATCTTTATTTATAACAAACTCACGAATTAATCAAAACTCTAAAAAACGTATCTATTTTTGAATGTGACTATTCACAGTTAAGTCATAAATTGTTGAATAACCAAGTAAGACATGGAAAAAATGAAGTACATGAGAAGATTTTTCTTCCATTTCTATTTAGTCCGTATTTTCCTTAGTTCAATTTTGAATTTATAATTAGTTGAGAGATACATGTTATTGACGATAAATTCGCTTTCCTAAGTTATGGAGGTGTTAATTTTTACTGTGCCTATAAAACTATTTTCTGGGCTAAATTATTTTAGGATAAACATCCTAAAATAATATCGAATAAAGGAACGGAAAAAAGAGGAATCAAGTATGAATAGTAATATTTTCAGGAAGATAATGGTTGCAACTGACGGTTCGGAACTAGTAAGAAAAGCAGTTGATTCAGCAATTGAAACTGCAAAGTTATGTAAGGCAAAGCTGTATGCTATATATGTAATTTCACTTGGAGGTTATTCGATAACTCCTTCCAGAGATACTGAATGGGAAAAAGCAATGAAAGAGCAACTCATAATAGAAGGTAAAGAAGCAACAACTTATGTCGAGAACACTGGAAGAGCTGCAAACATTGAAGTCGAATCTGTAATTCTTGAAGGAAGTCCTGTGGATGAGATTGTCGACTTTGCAGAAAAAAACGATATCGACCTTATCGTTATGGGCACACACGGGAAAAACGTAATCCAGAGATTCCTGATAGGAAGCGTAACTGAAAATGTGGTCAGCCGCTCGAAAAAAGTAGTACTTGTTGTAAGAGGAGATACTATCGAAAAAGGTAAATAGATCTCATTTTGTCATAGTTTAACGATTTTTAGGCACTATTTTGAATACCATATGTAAATATTGAATATAATCCAAGTATATTAGTGGAACTAGAAATTATAGATTGTGGTTGATTTCAGTTCAGTATTGCTTTCTGAATTAATAGTTGTATTTTGAATACTCTAACAGTCTCTATGAATGGTTAATGAACCTGAGGAAGTAGCCGTTTTCAGTCTAGGTTATCTTGGTAGAGTGAAAGAATCCGAAATTTTCCTGATTATTTAGATTGTTTATAAAGCGATTAAAATAAACCTGAGAGTTTGTACCATTGATATTCCTAAATGGGCATATCTCCACTTCTCTTGCCATGGCAGCTAGAACTGGAACTATCCACCCCAGTCTGGGTTGCACCTAGTAGGAAAGTGAATCCTTAGCTTAGCAGATCTCCAGAATGACATCGTGGATATGTCTTCAGCAAGACTAGTAACGCTCTCTGCCTGCGAAACAGGGATTACTGATATTGTAAAAGGTAGTGCAGATGAGTTCGTAGGATTACCTGCAAGTTTTATGCTTACAGGTGTCCCATGCGTGGTAAGTAGTCTTTGGTTGATACCAGATATTCCCACGTCCTTACTGATGGAGCGGTTCTATTTTAATCATGTTGCTGAGGAATGGATATTCCTATGAAGTTACAAGATGCACAACTCTGGGTCAGAGACCTTACTTATAATCAGGTGAGGGATTATTGGGAAAAATGCTACCAATCAGACAAATGGGAAGACGAAAGCAAGAAAAAATAGAACAATA
>PMJC01000216.1:5680-5813 GCA_003157235.1 Methanosarcina sp. | reverse complement strand
GTATCGCTTGATAAAATTCTCTTGCATAGCGAGAAACCCAGAGTATGTTTGTTGAGTTGGTTCAAAGTGGAAAAAAGTTGAGTAACAAATTAATGAAAAAATTTATTGTCGTTATTTAGAAAAATATATATGC
>PMJC01000216.1:0-5614 GCA_003157235.1 Methanosarcina sp. | reverse complement strand
ATTTTTGCATTTGTGGAGACGATTTCTCAGGGATAAATGCATTATTATCGAAATAATCAAAAACAATAGTGCTGCCCGCAGGAGCAATTTCCGTGATGGAACGCAATGTTGTGAATATTTTATTTCTGGTCAAGAAGTAAGTGACACCAAGCCAATTAAAAAAGGTTTTAACTTTTGGATCATATGATGATGAGCTAGTTAGTGCTGTTACCAGACTTTCCTTCATGAAATCTATAGGAATAAAATGTAATTTTGCTGGATGTTCCCATTCCAACTCAGCAAGTCGATGAAGCTTAAATTCTTGTGTGGTAGGATGGTTAACCTCAAAAACTTTCCAGTGTTCTATCATTTCAGGTTTCCTAAATGCAAAGGTATCCAGCCCTGCCCCGAGAATCACATACTGTTTTACTCCTTGCCTGATAACTTTTTCGAGTGCTTCTTCCGCATACCGTGCACGGCTGAAAAGTTGTGCTGTCCATTTCTGTTCATTAATAATATTATTAATTACTTGCATTAAGGATGATGATGTTGTTGTAGGGTTGGAACGCAATTTAGTATTCTCAGTGTCATTTAACTGTTCATTCCACCAACTCAAGTATTGTTCAATTAGTGCTCGTTTGTTCTCAGGAATCAAATGGTCGGCAAGAAAATCATCAAAAATTTTATGAGTATCATGCATTGCATGATAGGCACGCATGTAGGCTACCAACATTGCAGTAAAGCTAGCTTGGTTTTCTTTCATCAATTTAATAATACATAACTATGCCGATTAAGTTTTATCATATAAAATACATACTTTATGAGTGATAGCAAAAAAATATATTTTTTTACAAGTTATCATATTTTTAATTTATTAGATAATGAGTTTGATCTGAAAGGTTGTATTTAATATATTGGAGTATAAAAGTAGTAGTTTATTCGATGGCAATGATATTTCTTGAATTAAAACTGAAATCTAAAATTAAGACAGAATGCGCATGTTAGAGATTATTGAATTTTTAGCCTTAGGAGCATTTCTTGGCCTCGCTTCAGGAATATCTCCAGGTCCACTATTAACAATAACTATTTCTGAGACTCTACAACATGGCAAATGGGAAGGGATAAAGGTTGCGATCTCTCTTTTGATTACTGACTTGTCAATAGTATTAATCGACACTATTTATTCTGTCACATTTGACCAGCAATAATTTTATTATCGGAATTATTGCGTTTTTTGATGCATCGTATCTCATATATTCAGGAATAGAATCGTTGAAAATCAAGCAGAAAAGCGCTGAATTTAAGTTAAACAAAAAAGCTGCCCTTAAAAGGGAAATTATTGTTAACTTTGGAAATCCACATCCATACCTATTCTGGCTTTCGATAGGTGATCCAATAATTTTTAAGAGTTTAAGTATTCATTTTTTGGCTACAATTTTATTTATTATTGGTTTCTATAGTTTTCTTGTAGGATCAAAAGTAATTGTAGCGTTAATTGTAGAGAGATCAAAATATTTCATTAACAGTAAATACTATTTTTTTATCATTCGCATTTTGGGAATTGCACAGATTATATTTGGGTTAACTTTTATTAAANNGAGTTTTGAGAATCACTGGAATATAGAACCAACAAATAGATGGAAAGGAATAATTAAAAGCTAAAAAGTGGGAGTCAGGTGGTTGTAGCATCCTTAAATCAAGAATCAATGTTAAGGCTAAGTCTCGACACTTATTGACATTATAGTCATTAAAAATTAGATAGAAAAACTAGATTTTCGGGCAAAATGTACAATTATATATACTTTAAAAACTGATTTTTATAAAGTACTTTCCTCGTTTTTGCTTATGCATTTCTTACATTTTTTTTATTTATTATACATAATTCGTTGAAAACTTGTATATTCCTATAGAATAAATGATTGAGTTAAGAAAAGGATAGGCAAAAATCGATATATATTAACAAATTTCAAATAGAAATATATCTTATGAGATATGCTGATCATGAAGTGTAACTGGAATGATCCTAGAATATGCATAGTTTTTTGTATCAAGACTTGTGCATTTACTCTATTTCACCCAAAAATTGAGAAAATTTTTATCTAAATATAGAGACAAGTAAACAGTTTTTACTAAAACATATACAACAACTGAAAAATCAAAACGTTGCTTTTTATCCCTTAACTGGGAAAAACCCATCAAAAATTCTCTGTAAAATGGTTTCTTGAGATTATTGATTTTGCAGAAAAATCAGCATATAGCCAATTATCATTAGTATAATCTTTGTTAGTATTAAAAAACTCGCGAAATTGATCAACACAAGTTGAATAATAAAATGTTCATATAGATAATTAGTAATCTATAACATATGTTAAGAGCAATTATTTTCGATGTGGACGGAGTTCTTGTAGACTCCATGCGCTTTCATGCCGATGCATGGGCCAATGTTTTTTCTAAAGTTGGCATTCCTATTACTCGGGATGATATTTATGCGCTAGAAGGCTCAAACGAAAGAGCGATAATTAAAGCAATTTATCAAAAAGCTGGAAAAGAGCCTGAGCCTTGGCATTTAGAGTATTTGGTTAATACGAAACGCGAAATATTTGAGTTTGATCAGATAAAACCCTTTAAAAGCATTCCAGATTGCGTCAAGAAATTGAAACGTTATTTCAAGCTCGCTGCAGTTTCCGGGTCAAGCCGCAGCGTGGTTGAAAAAGTTATGAATAAGTTTTTTTTAGGTTGTTTTGGAGTTATCATCACCGGAGAAGATTTGGAGCGCGGAAAACCTGATCCAACCCCCTTCCTCAAAGCTCTTGCAAAACTTGACATTACTAAAAATGAATGCTTTGTAATTGAGAATTCACCTATGGGTATCACTGCCGCTAAAAGAGCTGGAATCTATTGTGTTGCAGTTGCAAGTACACTTGAGCCTGATAAATTGCAACATGCAGATCTTGTGTTCAGAGATCATACTGCTCTGTTTGACTTTCTGAAAAACTTCATCCCAAAATAGATCATTAAGTTTTCAGAACTATTTTCTGCATTTAGTCCTAAAAACTCACATCGTAGAAAATGAGATGTAAAGAGCAATTATGTGACTTTCTGAATAAACATCAACTCATTATTGGTGGACCATCAAATTTTTTGACAAAAAATATATTTAACCTATATTTGACAGAATCACAAATGTCATAATACACAAATTGGGCTTTATGTTCCTATTTTCTTCGTATCCACTTTCTTCAGATATACATGAAAATGCCATCTATATCTAATATTACAGTAGTTAAAAATTAATCTGACTTTCAATAAACAAATGTAGACAAATAGGTAAATAAAGTCTATATTTGCGTGCATCTGTGAAAAATGGGATATATAGCGCTATTCTATTTAAATTTCACTCACCAAAAAAAATTTTACATGAAAATTATGTAAAATCGGAAAAGATTCCAGATCCGGAAAATCACAAAACATATAACATGAAACAAGAAGGTTCTAACTATGGCCGAGATAAAAATTGATAGGTCTCTCTCATATATTGAAGGTACACAACGAGTGTATGATGAAGCTACAACCCTGGAAAATACTAAAGATACGATAAAAAAGATAGGGGTTACCCGCATTGCAGACATTACAAACTTGGACAGGATAGGAATCCCTATTTTTTCGGCAATCCGCCCCAGTGCCGCTCAGGGAGCGATTAGTATATACTCAGGCAAGGGTTCGACCGAACAGAGAGCTCGGATTTCGGCTATAATGGAGAGTTTTGAGCGCTGTCTAGCAGAAAAACCGGGCCTGAATGAAAACATTGCAGAAGGCATTTCCGCCCCCACTCTAGTCGAATCCTATGCCAAAGCCATAGAAAACTTCAATGTACTGGATCCAAAGACCCTCCTTCTGCCTCAGCCCTATATTCCTCAGTCCCTACTTGAATGGGTAGAAGCGTACGATTTAATAAACGAGGAGGAAGTGTTCGTAAGCTCAAATGCGGTTTACCATCCCTACGATGCACCAGGTCAATGTCAGAAACTTTTTCTGAGTAATACTAATGGGCTAGCATCTGGGAATGTAATTGAAGAAGCTATCCTGCATGGAATGCTTGAGGTCATAGAAAGAGATGCAATTAGTATAGCTCAGTTTACACGCAACCTTGGAAAAGAAATATTGCTGACTAAAGAAGATGGCCATCTCTATGAGATTGCCAGAAAGTTCAAAGACGCGGAAATCGAATTGAAGATCTGGTTTGTTCCCACAGATACTGAAATTCCAACAGTGATTGCAGTAACCGATGATGTAAAATTGAAAGATCCAGCTCTTTTAGTCATGGGAGCAGGCTCCCACCTAAAACCTGCAACTGCGGTTGTAAGAGCTATAACTGAAGCTGCTCAGTCGCGGGTAGTTCAGATCCAGGGAGCAAGGGAGGATACGGATAGAGAAGGTTTTATCAGAAGTGTAGGGTACGATAGAATGAAGCGCCTGAACTATTTCTGGTTCGAAGAAGGAGAAAAAGTTTCCCTATCTGAAGTGCAAGATCTATCCAGAAAAAGTCCTGCAGAAAACATCGATTTGATACTCGAAAAGCTCAGGGGTCTTGCCGAAAAAGTGCTAGTAGTGGACCTTTCAAGGAAAGAAGTTGCAGTTCCGGTTGTTAGAGTAATTATCCCTGGCTTTGAGCTTTTCACTATTGATCGTGATCGAAAAGGAAAAAGAATTGCTTCCGGGCAGAAGAGAGATTTTTTCAGGGACAGGAATGATAAGCCGTGGAAAAGACGCTGAAATCAAAAGCAGTAATCTTTACAGGTAACAGCATCAGCCACGATGATGCAAAAAAAATATTGAGGGTAAATTACCAGCCTCCTGTATGTAGGTTCCAGCTTGAAATATTCGTCCAGAAAGGATATAAAATCATAGGGATAATAGACGGGATCTTTTTTGATAGGGCTGCAGTAGGACACAGGGAGATTATATCTGCCCTCAATGCAGGAGTAAAAGTCATCGGAGGCTCCAGCATGGGAGCCCTCCGAGCCTCGGAACTGGATACTCACGGGATGATAGGAATAGGAAAAGTTTACGAATGGTACCGGGATGGAACATTTGAATCAGATGATGAGATAGCAGTTAGCACCAATCCTGATACTTTCGAACCTATTTCCGTGCCACTTGTTAATATAAGAGAAACCTTGAAAGTCGCTGTGGCTTCTGGAGTTATAAGTAAAAAAGAGCATAATGATCTTCTGGAGCTTGCAGTTAACACATATTACCCGGACAGGAGCTATCTTGGACTTATCAAGGAAGGAACAAAAAGAGGTATAATCCCGGAAGAGAAGAGAAAATCAATTCTAGATTTTTGTATCGTCAGAGAAGTTGACGTGAAAAAGCAAGATGCAATCCTTGTGCTTGAAACTGTAAAAAAGCTGATAGAAGATATCTGAAAATTAAGGTTTCTTTAAAACAGCATTTTTGGCTATCAAAAATTGTTTTTCAAAACATTGTTTTATATTTTATTTTAGTATATCGATTCAGTATCATGTTTCCTTCATGATTTAATAGCTTCCGTCAACGCTTTACTATGTAGAGCTTGATAATGTAAAGGCTAACAAGCATTGAAAAGTCAGTTTGAGACAAACTTGTTGAAATT
>PMJC01000012.1 GCA_003157235.1 Methanosarcina sp. | reverse complement strand
CGTAAGAACCTGAAACGAAATATGCATACCCAGTTTGCAGATCCTTTTGAATTTGCAAGAGAATATGTTGTGAACAGTTATGATGCCATGGCAACTGAATGCTATATCTCGGGCCGCGAAACTGAAGATACTGTGACTGTAACTATACGCGACAATGGAAGGGGAATGAATTTCGAGAGGATACAGGATTATTTCAAAATATTCCGTTCCCGTAAAGACAATTCTGAGTTTAAAACAATTGGACGATTCGGTGTCGGGAAAATGAGCGTGGCCGCAGTTCCAGGTCTTCTATTGTTCAGTGGAATAACCTCGACAGGAAAGGAATGCTGGCGCTTTGAAACTGATACTCTGATTGACGATCGTCCTGTAAAACTGGAACGCACTGAACCGGTACCGCCACCAGGTACAAAATTTGAGATTACCATCCTGAAAACAATGTCTTTATCCGATTTACTCGCCAGGATTTATGACCTTCTGTATAAATATGTCAGGTATCTCAAAATTGATGTGTTTTTCGATCTCCCTGAAGTAGATGATCAACAAAATCCAATCAGGAAAAAACTGGCTAAAGGGATCTGGAACTATGACCCTAAATCACTTGGAAGAGAATTTCAGATTTTTATTGACAATACTTCGGTAGAGGTAGTTATGGGTATTGGTAATCATGAACATGAACTATATCAGAATAAAGTTTTTATAACGTCAAAATATAACCTTCTGTCGACGGATCCCGATAAAGAAATTATAGTGCCAAACCTGATGATAAGGATAAGCAGCGAGGCTTTTGAATTAACATTCGGAAGGCATTGTCTGAGCAATGAAACAATACTTGTCAGGCTTGCAAATGAACTAAGGGAAACGGTTTTACCTCTCTATTTTAATTATCTGATGGATAGGTATAATGAGGATCTTATTATGTATTCTCCTGAAATAATTGCCATGATAGATGAAATGGTAATAGGCCTTCTGGCACTGAATCCGAACAAAAGAGAATGGAGTAATTTCCCATTATTTAATATTCATGGGAACAGCAGGATCTCTTTTCAAAAACTAAGTGAAGACATCTCAAAGAACGGACTTGTATATGTTGAGGCGACAGAAAACGGAGGAACTGACTACTCAATGTTTAATGCCACGGTTCTGAAACAGAATCAACCTGCTCATGCANNTGAACAGCAATGAAACAGTTTTAACAGCTGAGGAAAAAGAGTTTGAAAAGTTCCTTGTCTTTCAATCAAAACAAGAGGTGATTGATAAAATATTAAATACAGAAAACAAAAACTCAGGTCAAAATTTCGATAAGTATCCCGATATAAAGGAACAAATGCAGGATAATCTGGGAATTTGTGAGGAAGCAAGAATTCTTGACCGGGATATTGCATCTCTTAAATGGAAAGTCAACTATCTGGTAGAACGCGATGGAAAAACTCCGTGTTATTCGCGTAAATTTCTTATAAACGACAAAAAAATAGTATTGAACCTGTATCATCCTGANNATATCAGAAAACAAAACCTTTATGGATTTTTTAAGAAACTGCAAAGACAAGGGGATCAAAGGAGGCTTTTTTGGCTCATAACAATTTACAACTTTATAAATCAGAATAATGGAAACAAATAACAGAATCATAGGGGAAAAAATACTTGAAAATGGATTTGAGATAGATATTGACGAAGGATGGAACAAACTAACCAACAGCCAGTTCGGAGGAAATCCCGGGAGGGCATTCTCAGAGCTTATTCAGAATGCCATCGACAGTTATCCTGACGTAACAGCCTGGCGCGATCGTAAAGGTGAAATTAAAACCACATTTAATTCTATCAGTATCACCGATTGGGGTGAAGGAATGGATTCAACCCGTCTTGCCCTGCTTGCAACAGCAGGGGGAACAGATAAATTGCCTGATGATAATAAAATTGGTCAGTTTGGACTTGGTTTCATCAGTATTTTTAATCCTAAACTGGAAACCAGTCAGGTCGAAGTCATAACAAAATGTGATGGACATACAGCTGAACTTGTCTTTACAGTAAAAGATCCGGAAAAGCGACCAGAGATAAAACTCAGGGTTCTCGAAAATAAAATTGATTACAGTACAAGAATCACAATTATGTTTAACAGCCATCAGTCTGTCAGCCAATGTATTGATTATGCCACAAAGAGTCTGGCCTACTATCCTTGTTCAATGAAGATAAACGGGCAATTGCTGAAATCTATCTGGCTCAAAGACGATCCGGGTGCATGCATGGAATTTGAAGAGAACAGATGCAAAGGACTTATAAGGAATAACAAATCATGGTTAAACTTCAAATTGTTATGCAAATACGAACTTATAACAAATACCTCGTTAGCAGGATTTATAACAGGGTGCAGAAACATGAAATATAACCTTGAGGATTATGATAACAATAAGACTCCGTATGTTGGTGATATAGAGGTATTGTTTAATGTTGACAATCTCAGGTTGACCATAAGCCGCGATAACTATTATATCGACTGGGTCTATAATGAAGCTAAAAATCTGTTAAACAGAAAATTACGATATTATTTGTATATGGAGCTGAAGAAACGAATCAG
>PMJC01000235.1:4662-7904 GCA_003157235.1 Methanosarcina sp. | reverse complement strand
GGAACTTTTTGCTCGGGGTAACTTACTTTTCGTTGATTCTGAAAACAAAATTATCCTTCCAATGAACCCTGTGACCATGCGGGATCGCAGGCTTAGGAGCGGAGAAATCTACGAACTTCCTGAGGCACAACTCAGTCCAATAGATGCTAAGGTTTCGGACCTTATGGTAGCTTTTTCCGAATCTACAGCTGACATTATCCGTACAATTGCTACAAGGTTCAATCTAGGAGGAGTTCTTGCAGAAGAAGTCTGCTCGAGGGCAAAAATTGAAAAATCTAAGCTTGCGAAGGCAGCATCAGAAGAGGATGCTTCTAAGTTATCCAATGCTATGATTGATTTATTCGCCCCGTTATTTAGGGCAAGGAATGCATGTAATGGAGAATTTCAAATTGAAATTGCGTCTGAAGTCGAGATCGAAATTAAAAATGAAACGATAATTGAAGCTGAAGGTCTTAAACTCAAACCTCAGCACGTAAAAAAAGAAATCAATGGAAAGATGGAAACTTTCGATGTGCTGCCTTTTGATCTTATACGCTATTCAGAATGTGAAAAAGAATATTTCGATTTCTTCAATACGGCGCTTGACGAGTTCTTCGGAAAAAAGGCGCTTGAAAATATCGTAAAAGTGAAGGAAGCTGAGACCACAGAAAAAAATTTAAATATTTATGCAAGGCGGCTTCTCCAGCAGGAAGAGAGCCTTGAAAAGTTCGATAAAGAAATTGGAAAAAATAATATGCTTGCAGAAACTGTTTATGCTAATTATCAGCTTATCGAGAAGCTTTTTTCGGTGCTCAATAGAGCGAGATCAAAGGGTTATTCATGGGATGAGATACGCGTTATTCTTAAAAAAGCAAAATATACATTACCTGCTGCGCAAAGAATTACAAATATTGATCAAAAGACAGGGACTGTAACCGTGGAGCTTGATGGCAAGAGCGTTAACCTTGATATGCGGAAGACAGTGCCTCAGAACGCTCAGGAATACTACGAAAAAGTAAAAAAGTTTAGCAAAAAAAGTGAAGGTGCTATCAAAGCTATCGAAAATACCAGGAAAGCTATGGAGAAAAAAAGTGAAGCAAAGACTGCAAAATCAAGGAAAAAATTCCAGGTGTCCAGGAAAAAGCACTGGTATGATCGTTTCAGATGGTTTGTATCTTCGGATAATCTTCTCGTTGTAGGAGGCAGAGATGCTGATACCAATGAGGAAATTTTCAAAAAATACATAGAAAAAAGAGATATTGTCTTTCATACTCAGACCCCCGGTGCTCCCCTGACAGTTGTCAAGACCACAGGAGAGGAGGTTCCTGAATCAACGTTAAGAGAAGCTGCGCAGTTTGCAGTTTCTTATTCCAGCCTCTGGAAAGAAGGCCACTTTAATGGGGACTGCTACTGGGTCAGATCTGAACAGGTCACAAAGACTCCCGAATCTGGAGAATATGTGAGAAAGGGAGGTTTTATCATTAGGGGAGATCGAAATTACTTTAAGGATGTGCCTCTGAGCATAGCAGTCGGGCTCGAGCTCAAAAATGAGACAAGGGTGATCGGCGGCCCTAGTTTTGCTGTCCGGAAGCATGGTGATTATATTCTGGAGATTGTCCCAGGCACTTTCAACCAGAATGACATCTCAAAAAAAATCTACAAAATTTATGTAGATGAACTTAGAGATCCTCGTTTCGTCAAGCAGATTGCATCCCCAGATCAGGTTGCTACGATGGTTCCTCCTGGAGAGTCGGATTTAAAGAACCAAAAACCAGAAAGAAAAAGTCAAAAAATAGAGCATATGAGTGGAGAATATGAAACTTCTGAAGTAAAATTTGAGCATGAGGGTAGCAGAGAGGAAGCTGAAGAATAATTTGGAGAAATAGCAAAAGAAGAATCTTAAGAAGGACTTTGAGTAGAATTTCGAGAGAAAGCTGAAGAAGTTATGAAGACTTTGAATAAATTATAGAAAAATAAAGCCAAAGAGTTAATTGAAAGGTAGATTGAAATGTAGGGGGTGAGAAAGATATGAGAGTTACAAAGCGTTCTCTTAAAGGAAGAGAAGGGAATATTTCAGTAACAATCGAATCTATCGACGACCTATGGCATCTAAAATATATTATTGAAACATCGGACCTTGTCTTTGCTCTTACCAAAAGGAAAGCTGATACTTCAAGCGATAAAATACGCCCCGAAAAGGTTGAGAAAGTAAAGGTCAGGCTCGGAATTAGGGTTGAAGAAATGGAGTTTAATAAATTTGCTAACAGGTTGCGGATACACGGGCCGATAGAGCATGGGATGGATGCTGGCTCCTATCACACCCTTAATGTCGAGATCGGAACTAACATTTCTGTCATTAAAGAGCACTGGAAGAATGACCAGCTCCAGCGAATTCAGGATGCTGAAGAGGCTTCTAGGCATCCGAAGGTGGTTATTGTTGCAATTGAAGAAGGAGATGTAGATATTGGTTTTGTACATCATTATGGAATCGAGATCTACTCCCACATTTACCAGTCATCCGGAAAGCGGGATACAGGTCTAAGGAATGAATTCTTTAGGAGCATTCTTGAGCAGCTTAGACATGCAGTTCCTGAGGATGCCTCTTTAGTTATTGCAGGGCCAGGGTTTACCAAAGACGATTTTTTGAAGTATTTCTATGAGACTGAGCCTTCTATGGCTTCAAAGGCAATAGTAGAAGATACGGCCATGATTGGGATGTCTGGCTTTCAGGAAGTACTTCGTAGGGGCGCAGTTGATAGGATCATGCTGGAATCCCGCATAGCCCGTGAATCAATTCTGATAGAAGATCTTATTCGAGAAATCTCAATGGATGGCAAAGCAGCCTATGGTTTTGCAGATGTTCAAAATGCTCTTGGTTATGGAGCTATCGAGACGCTGCTCATTGCTGACGAAACCTTGAGAAACGGGCGGGAAAAAGGGGTGGATATTGATGAGCTCCTCCTGAAGATAGAACAGGCTCAGGGAAAAGTTATTGTTTTCAGCACTGCCTTTGAACCCGGAGAAAAGCTTCATAAACTTGGAGGAATTGCAGCGCTGCTCCGATTTAAATTGAATTACTAACAATTTTATTCAATGTCCATCTTGTTCATTTACTCATAGATAGAGTCTAATTATTAAATTCGGAGGATGGTATGAACCCATTAAAAAATATTCCATCTAAAATTCCTGCTGTTCCTATGTTTGCAACCAGGGTTTCAAGATTTTTTATTTTTCCGAATTTAAGAATATCGGCTCCTAGAAGT
>PMJC01000235.1:0-4655 GCA_003157235.1 Methanosarcina sp. | reverse complement strand
AATTATTTCGGTCCTAATTTTTGGTTACCTTCTCACAAGATTCCCTTCTTCTTTTTCCATTACAATGGTAGAGATCTTAATTGTTATGGTTTTAACACATTCATTAGCGAAATCTATTCGTGGACTAGGGATGCAACTCCAACCATTGTTCCACCCCTAAAACGGACTTAATTATCCTTAATTGTTGAAATCTCGGACTTGAGTGTTGCCAGAAAGATATTGATTCTGTTCCCTACGAGATATTGTAGCAGGGTTAAAAAGTACATTTCGTACAGAGAAGTCAATTTTCAAAAAAAGGAGATAAGAACTATGAGAAAGAAGGTACCAGGTTGAAGATCAGAATACGGATTAAAAAAGGAACAGAAAGCTAAATGGAATATAAATACGTTACTTTTTGATTTCTTTCGAATACCCCGCAGCTTGCTGCGGGGATGGAAACTTCCCCCGTAACCGTTGTTAAATAACTGATTTATGTCCTTAATTACCTTTTGCTGTAGATGGAATTAAGACATGCAAACCCCTGCGTCTATAAAATCAGATATCACATGGTTTTTTGTATGAAATACCGTAAAAACCTTTGAAATTATGATTCAGTTAATTTTTTAAAAAACGTATTCTCTGAGATTGATGAAAAATATTCTTTTGAATTTTATGCAATTAGCTGCGATGATTATCATGTACACCTTTTTGTTGGAGCTGAGCCAAAATATTCTCCTCCAAGAGTGATGCAGTTATTTAAAGCATAACAGCTAGAAATATCTTCAAAGAATGCCCTGAAATTAAAAAATAGCTTTGGGTATAGAACTATGAAGTGATGGTGGATACATTGGAACAGTCGGAGACGGAATGACTTCCTATATTATAACAAATTATGTTCAGAATCAGGGAATTCAGGAAGAAAAGCAAGCATATAAGCAAATGAAAATAATTGACTTTCAGTATAAAACTATATAACTAACGCGGGTGCGAACATAACCCGTTGCTTGCAGCAGGGTGCACCAGCGCAAGTTTGATTGTGTTTATTGAAACTATTAATGTTCTATTCCAAATATAGAATCCAAAGTTATTAATTTATGAGATCAGATAGATTTATTGCAGGTTTCAGGGATTCCATGCAGATAGTCTCTTTTGCATCTTTGTATATCCTGATAACTCCTCCGGACTCAGATATCACAACCGCGATTGCAAATGTATCCCTGCTGATTGCGGCTGCTGAAACATGTCTACCTCCTAATCCTTTTTCAATATCCACAATTTTGCCATCAACATCAAGGTAGCGCCCTGCTGCAAGTATAAGGCCTGTATCACTTATTACAAAAACCCCATCAAGCTGGGCAAATTCTTTCATAGACTCCCAGTTTTTTTTGTCAAGGAGATTTCTGTAAGTTTCATCATGACCTGCATATGGATTAATAATTATCTGATGAGAACGTTTCATGACTTCTTCGGAATCCCCTAAAATAAAGGCGGTTCCTACTCTCTTTCCTTCCCTGCCTGCTAAGGCAATGTCACAAGAAATATTCATGATTGCGCTCATTACTTCTGGTTTTATCCTCTCTTGAAATTTCTTCATGGCTTTTACAAGTGGGTTTTCATCGAGATTGTGCACAACTATTGAAATGGAGCCACGGGCTTCGACCACACCTATAACAGTTTCGCCTTTTAGTTTCCCAAGCACGTATTCTATTGCCACAGCCTGTTGGAGGTGATCAGCGTTGCTTGAAACTTCTCTGTTTATCTGGTCGCTGAGACTCCTTACAGGGCATTTTCCATCTTTGCCAGTCATTACAAGATGAGCTAGTATTCTTTTCGGCCGCGTGGAGCTATGGTAAATCGGAATCACTCCAGTGTCGATCCCTTCAAAACTCAGCTCCCCAGAGACAACGATTGCGACGGCATTGAGTTCCCTGGCTATCCTGACCGCTGTTTCCTCAATTATACGCGCTTTATCCATTTAATTCACTGCTTTTTTATTTTTGTAGAAATTTATTTGTGATTCTGCTTTTTGTTATTTATTTTAATATTATTCATTTGAACTAACATATTACTGAACTTACTTTTATTATTTTCTCATTCTTAACAATGTTTATTATGGTTGATATTGTTTTATCTAGGTTAACATTAGTGTTACTTTTATAAATAGTTACGCTTGTTTGTCCCCTATAATGTCAATATATTATATAATTTATCTTGATTTTATCACATTTTTTCCTTCCGGCATCCACTCGAAAAGATGATTTATTGCAGCAGACTTATTCTAAATAAATAATTCATAAATAAAATAATATTTCATCGAGTTAAACAATTTATTTGTAGGAAAATATTTTTCTGGTACTCTTTTTTGTAATAAACAGTATGAAAATAATCAGCATTTAGTCTAACATATGGATGAGTTTGAAATAAGGATAGCTTAGTGATTTCAAAGTTTGGAATTTGTATAGAAGATGGCATACAGCTTCCTTTATATGGTTGCATTTTATAAATGAGTCATCTGGGAAAGTAGTTTGTTGCTAAAAGCACTGTCCGGTTTGAGTGCCCCTCACTCCAGCAACTCTCCGGTAATTCAACATTCTACAAATCTGCGATCTCAGGTTCTGGCCATGATTTGATGATGTGTATTCTTTCCATTAATTTGAAATCGATACTCTACAATGTCTTAATTTTTAATAACTATATTCTCCGGTGTGCATTGTTCGCTCCGTAAGTTATATATAGTATATTTAATAAATAATAACATTGTATAAAAATATTGCACAAAAATCTCTAATTAAATTGGAGAGTGTTTTTAATATAATGTTTTACGAGATACGAATTCAGCTTAATTTTAAGATGCTGTTGCTGAAGCTTTCCGTTTTTTTATATTTTTTTAAGGACTCTATAAAAGCTAGGGTATATGGATTAAAGCCTGAGACATTATCTTACTCTTAAACTTGTTGAACAATGCTTGCAGTAAAAGGGTAGTTTCCTAGAGTAATTGATTCAACTGAAAAAAGGGCATGATCCCTTTGTTTTGAAAATTTAAAGAGGAACTTATGTTTGCAATTTTCAACAATTCATTGAAATGGCCTATAAATGGAATTTGTTTTAGAGACTTAGATATCTTTGGAATCGTCAAAATTTACTATCAATTACACTTGTAATTGGCTTTAATCAATCAGAAATCCAGAAAATAATAACAAATCTTTTAATTAAAAGCAATATAAATTGAAGACAAAATTAACAAACCAAAGACATAATACTTTTAGCACCTTTATTTGCGAGGTCAGAAAGAAATGTCAGAAAAGTCGAAAGAAATGTCCGAAGAATCAGATGATCCAGACAGTAGTAGCAGTAGTCAGAAAATACTCACATTAGCCGGAATGGGCCTTTGTGTTGTACAATTTGCCTTCTTTGTATATATGATATGTAAGTTTGTAGAGATGGATTTTGGCCAGGGCTTTAAATTCATGGTCCTTGCTTATACTTCAGCATTTATCTACAAAAATCTAGAGGGTTCAGGGGCAATTCTCATTCCAGTAGACAACTGATGATGTAGTAATTTTCTTTAATGAACCCTTACTTTCTGCATAATTATATTTTCTGAATTTATTTCTTTTTTTTTGTTATCCTATTATTTCTTTTTCCGATGTACCATATTTTGTTAGTTCCTTTTGATTTCTACAAAAGTTATAATTAGCACTTTAAAGCCTCGTTTGTTTGTATAGCTATTTAACTTACTTTGAAAAGCTTATTTTTTTCCTTGAGATTATTGGACTTACTCACTTGAGGTCTGAAAGAAGGTACAATAGATTTTATGGTTAAATATGTATTTTATACAGTTGGAGGCTTGATGCCATTGATTTTGTACTTCAAGTGCATAAGTCTTAATAATGTTCACTTACTTTTCACTTTGGTATACCTTAAAATTGTTACTGAATTACTTCTGTAGAACTCTTTACAGTTAATATTAACAATGTTTTTTTGTTCTTTACTGCTATTCTACATAGATTTTTTGGATGTAGAAGTGCTTTATCACCCAATTCCCAAGACCAAGAATTATTTGATCCAGCGTTTTTATCGGTTAATTCCAATGTTAACGGCGTCTTCCGTGTTAAGCGATAAAGAAAAAGTAGTAATCTGAAGTTTCAAGAATCAGCAGTATTCCTACTTCTTTAGATGTGTGAGGAATGTATAATCTTATCAATACCTGCTTTAGTACAATATTCACACGAAAATCATACATTATTTTGTATGAATATGCTATCATGGAATCTACTAAACAGCACCATTGGAAATAATGGATGCTGATTTTGATTTAATAGAGATTATGAAAAAATATTCAAACTGAATTAACTACATTTCTTTTATGGTTTTTGAGAATGGAATAATTATTCCAGCTAAAAAATTACAACCTATGGTTTTATGCCCATCTCCGAGGAAACATCGTTTTAAAGTCTCAAGTGAGTTATAACTTTCCAAGACAAGTTGCTGGGCAGTATAAAACAATAATCTAACTTGCAAAAATAGGAGTGAGTTACTGGCAAAAAGTAACATACTCTCTGACTTCTATGACATTATCCTATAAGAGAGATTATACGATAACAGAAGACTCGGTGAGTATAACTTTGTTTAGTCATGGTAGGAAAACCTATAACATCTGTAACTATCCTTATGCA
>PMJC01000062.1 GCA_003157235.1 Methanosarcina sp. | reverse complement strand
ACTTCCAATAACCGAGATCTCGTTTCTTACGCCTTGGTCCCTAAGTTTTTGGTCAACACTTGCAATTGCAACCTCAATGGGAATTCCTACATTGTCTCTGAAGACTTTAGGAGCTGCTCCGGTACCACCACGGAATCCATCAATTACCACTGCGTCTGCGGAAGAACGNNTGCTTCTTTCAGGCCTCTTATAAGCTGAACGAGGTCTTCGATACTGTAAATATCATGATGTGGAGCCGGGCTGATCGCATCACTGCCAAAAGGAATCATACGAGTCCTTGATACTTCATCGTTAACTTTTTCTCCAGGGAGATGTCCTCCTATACCCGGCTTTGCTCCCTGCCCGATCTTGATCTCAATAGCAGCACCTCTTTCAAGGTAATCAATGTTCACACCGAAACGACCTGAAGCAACCTGAACGATCANNCAATCATAATTGGTGTGTCTAACTTGAGATTTGGAGCAATTTTTGTTTCCAGTTCTACATCACCAATCTCGGTTTTTCTTAATTTGAGTTTTGATGGTTTTTTTCCGATATAGGTCCTGAGTTCCATTGGTTCTCTCAGGGGATCAATGCTTGGATTTGTGACTTGACAGGCATCAAGGAGAAGGCGATCATAAATAATTGGTAGATCTCTGGCGTTTCCCATCCCTGAAAGTATGATCTTACCACTACGAGCCTGGTTTATTATGTCTTCCCTTACCGCTCTTGTCCAGACAGGGTGACTGCGATAATCCACTGGTTTTTCCGTAATGGTTATCGCATCCCTCGGACACATAGCAACACAACGGAGACAAGCTGTACATTTCCTGGATTGTATCAGAATTTTGTCGCTTTCCCTATGGTATACTCCATAGGAGCAGTTTTCAATGCAGCGCCCACAGTCCATGCACTGGTCTCGGTCAATTCCGACCTTAAATTTAGGTGGTACACTTCCAAGAGTCATTCGATAAACCTCCCTATTATGGGTTCTCCTGCCCTGGGAGTGTAAACATTTTTAACTTCTGGATCAAGGCTCCTTATTGCAGCTTCTTCACTGGAGATGTATAGTCTGTTCCCATTTTCACCAATAACTAGGGGACGTAGTTTGATTCTATCAGTAAAGCCAACAATACCGTCCTCAGTTCCGACTACGATTGCAAAGGGTCCATTCATAAGAGCAGACCCATAAGTAAGGCGAATTGCCTTGTTTAGTTCGGCCTCCCTTGCAGGCATATGGTCTATGTCATCCCAGAATGGTGGAGCAAGAGCTCGAACAACCATCTCATGGGGGAGCTCATGCTGTCTTCCAAGTAGGTCGAATAGGTAGGCTACAACCTCGGTGTCAGTAAACAGAGTACATTTGTATCCAAAGCCTTCGACGTAGCGCTGGTTTGTACCATATGATGTGATTTCTCCATTATGTACTACTGACCAATTAAGTAGGTTGAATGGATGGGCTCCTCCCCACCAGCCAGGAGAGTTGGTAGGATAACGGTTATGGGCCAGCCAGACATATCCCTTATAATTTTCTATTCTATAGAAGTTTGCTACATCCTCTGGCCAGCCTGAAGCCTTGAAGACTCCCATATTTTTCCCTGAGGAAAAGATTGTGGCTCCTATTATATTGACGTTTACCTGCATGACTATGTACGTAACAACGTCTTTTTCGGAAGCCATTTTTCCTTTGAGATCTTCGGAGGGTTTGAAAAAGTATCTCCAGGGAATATGGACTTTTCTTATGCCCATCTGCGGGGTGTTCGGGATCTCTTCCTGGTGAACGATTTCTCCCCATTGCTGGAGAAGTTCATCAACTTTCTTTTTTGGTTCAGCTAGGTTGTCAAAGAAAACATGAAGGGCATAATAGTTTGCATACTCTGGATAAATTCCGTATGCTGCATAGCCGGCCCCGTCTCCACTACCTCTTTCGTTCATGAGGCTGAGGGCGGCTTTTATGCTCGACCCGTCAATTTTGGACTTTGTTCTATCTATAAATCCGATTATTCCACACATTTAGATCACTCTATAAATAAATAAATAAAAGTAAACTTTATCCAAAGTATAAATTCTATGAGAATTTTCTTTGATAATTTTCTGAATAATTTCTGTGGCTCGTTTTTGAGAAATAGTCAAAAAACTTGCCAGCTGGATAAACTGGGTCTCAATAGCAATTTTTATAAATTTTCACAATTCATGAAATTTTCATCTAGATTTATTTGATCTGGATACAGATCGTGTACATGAGTTATTGGAAATCGTAAACTTAAAAATCTAGTTATATTTTCCAAAAAATTGGAGACATACTCATTATTCAGATTAAATTAATGACTCAAGGACACCATCAAATTGTAGTAAATATATGTATTGAGCAGCTCTCTTACCTCCAATTTCGCTCCATTCATATGGATTGAGAAGGTCACTGCTAGGGGAAGTAAGTAAATTAGTACCTATTTGGCAATATATATATGTTTCTTTTTCTTGATTAAGGTTCTTAAAGTAATAAAGCAAAGCAATGCGCTTTAAAGCATTCGTTTTTTCCTACGATATTTCCCCTCTTTAGACTTTTCACAATATTTCATTGCTTTATATTCAGGATTGTGATATTAGT
>PMJC01000232.1 GCA_003157235.1 Methanosarcina sp. | reverse complement strand
CTCATGTACTTTCATGCCAAATATAATCCAGATGAATCAAGAAAAATGAACTCGAAAAAATAAAAATAAGGCTTGCACCTAATTCATAGTCATTATTTTTAGATTATAACATATATTTCAAGGTGGTATACTAAATGGATGTACAAGATTGGGAACAGCGTCACACAGAGGCTTTTTATAACATCAAAGAAACAATCCCTTATCTGGACGGGATGTTGGTAGCTTACAATAGCAATATCGACGCTATAAAACACCTTACTGATGCAGATCTTTCCAGGCTGATCGGACTTTTTAAAGATACTGAAATTATTGAAAGGATTGAAACATATCCTAGGGAAATAAAAGACCCTCTAGATTTCATGGCACGCTTGTTCATTTCCATGCGAGAAGGGAGAGCTGCCGAAATCCCGACTCATAACTCAGATATCCATGAATGGTTGAAGGATCATCTGGGTTTTGACTATGCACGGATGGGTGGCCAAGCCGGGATCATTTCCAATCTTCTTTCTTCCTTGGAGCTGAAAAAAGTGGTGGCATATATTCCCTGGCTTTCTCAAGAGCAAGCAGAATANNTTTGTAGATGCTGACAATCTCTTTCACCCGAAGATCGAAAATGGAAAAGTCTTTTTAAAGCATCCGCGAGAAGCTTTCAAACCCAACATTGGGTCAAAAGTCAACTGGATCCTTGAGTACTCCAAAAATCTTAAAGTAAGCTGTGATGGAAGAAACTTCACGGTGCCTAGAGATAACCGCTTAATAATTTCTTCCCGCCCCAAATGGCTCTGTCTTGATATGGACAAAGAAGTATACGAACAACTGGATTCCATTTTCCCGATTGATGGGGCAATGCTTTCAGGTTATCAGATGATAAAGGAGGAATATGAGGATGGATCCACATATAAAGATCATGTTGCAAGTTCTGTGCAGGTTATTGAGAAATTGAAATCCTTAAACCCCGAACTCCGTATACATGTAGAACTCACATCTATCCAGAATAGGGTAATAAGGAAGGCTATTCTGACAGAGATTGTTGCCAAACATGTTCATTCCCTTGGCCTTGATACTCTTGAGGTAGCAAATGCTTTGAATGTGCTTGGCCATGAAGAACTATCTTATTCAGTTATCATGAAAGAGGAATACGGGATAACATCTCTTTACCAGGGCGCTCTCCAACTTTTAAAGGATCTATCGCTTGAAAGAGTACATGTACATTCTCTGGGTTATTATATCTGCATATTAGTGAAAGGGCACCCTCTTACACTTAAAGAACATAGGGACGTTCTTCTCTTTTCCTCAATCTTGGCAGCTGCTAAGGCCGTCAGGGGAGATATTGGAAACTTTATGGAGGCAGAGGTTGGATTGGAGGTTCCGATTTCAAGTGACGGAATCGAAAGTCTAGATAACTTCAAACTTTATTGCGTGGGCCGAAAGCTCTGCACTCTGGAAGAATTTGAGTATGGCTATCTCTACGGGCCAAACCATGATGCTGTCATTATCCCCACCAAGGTCGTTAACNNCAAAAAAGATCATAAATATTTGATCTGTTTAAGATGTGAGCTATTCATTTTGTGGAAATTAAAATGGAACTGGTTAAATGAAAATACTTTGTGGATACAATGTCAACGTAGACTCTGTATATAGGATAAGTGGAGCCGAAATTTCGGAACTACTGGAAAATCTCGAAATGACTGATATCCTTGAAAAAATAGACAAACCTCCTGGAAAAATATTTTCAAAATCGGATTTTATAGCTGGTCTTGTCTATTGTATGAAAAATGGATACGGAGATGAGTGGCTCATTTTTGAACAGGCTGTTTTCGAATTTCTTAAAACCCGTTATTTTGAAAAATCACTTCTTAAAATGGGTGGAAATGCCGGAATAATGGCAAATACTCTCTCTCAACTAGGAGCTTCTAGGGTAATTCCAAATGTCGCTGTACCCTCTGAAATTCAACTTTCTTTGTTTTCAAAAAAATCAATTTATTTTCCCCCCTTTCCTCTGCAGAGAAAGAACAGTTCAGGGGCGGAATCAGAAGAAGATATGGAAATTGTATCCAGCAATCAGGATGCTATGCATTTTGTGTTTGATTTTTCAGAAGGGGAAACTTTTTCCCTATATGGAACACAGATCAGAGTTCCAAGGGAAAATCGTTTCATAGCAACCTACGACCATTTAAACGTCAGGCTCTTTGTAAATCTTGCATTTGAGAAATATGCCCTTGAACACGCTTGTGAGATTGATGGTGCACTCATATCAGGTTTTCATCTCCTCCTTGAGACCTATTCTGATGGAAGCAGCTACAAAAGGATTCTTGAAAATACTCTATGCAATATCAGACGCTGGAAGGTCTTAAATTATAAACTTCGGGTTTCCCTTGAGTTCGGACACTTCACAAGCAAAGATATCGCAAATTTTGTCTTTCTGGAATTTGCATCTATTTGCGATAGTATTGGAATGAACGAAGATGAACTTGCGATGTTCTGTCATTTGCACGGAGTCCCCCAAAATGAACTTTTGCACATGGAGGCAGAAGCTGTGGGAAATGCGACATTTGAGTTGGCTTCGCAGTACGGGCTTAAAAAACTTATAATCCACACAAGGGAATTTGTGTTGACCGCATTTAAAAAGAATTCTGAACCGAATTTAAAATCTATCCCAGAAAGATCTGTAAATTTTCAGGTTTCAGAAAAATTGGTAAATTTCGAAAGTTTAAGTCTACAAAAAATGGCTAGACAAAAAATTGAAACCTTGATGTTTGGAGTAAGCTGTGCAGGAGCATATGCAAACTCAGGAAGGCTCGAAGGGAGGAAATTTGTGGAAGAGGAAGCTTCAAAACTTCGAGAAAGCACTATTGGGAGAGAGCAACTTGATCTTTTTCTTAAAGTCTTCAAAGGACAGGCTTTTGACAAAGGAGCTTATGCATTTAAGGGAGAGTATATTCTCTGCATACTTCCTACACTGCTTTCTAAATTTCCGATAACTACTGTAGGACTTGGGGATACATTCACGGCGGGGATCTTTCTGAGGGAGCTGGAGCTGGATGTACAGGCTTAAGCCTAAAATTTTTGACCTAAACTATACTCTTGACTGCGGACAAGTTTTTCGCTGGGAACGAGATGGAGACTGGTGGACAGGAGTTTTTGGGGATTATGTTGTTAGGATTTCTCAGGACGATGGAAAACTGATTGTCGATTCAAAACTTTCTCCTAAATTTTTTGTAAATTATTTCCGTCTCGACGACGACCTACTTTCAATCTACAAAAGCATGAACAAGGACCTTCTGATAAACAAGGCAATCATGAAATACAGAGGATTGAGATTGATCAGGCAGGATCCCTGGGAATGCCTGATATCTTATATGCTTGCTACAGCTTCAAACATTCCTATGATCCAGAAAAGGATCAATCTACTTAGCTACTTCTTTGGGCAGGAAATCGAAGAAGGATATTTCAGTTTTCCAGACCCACAAACCCTTGCAAATGCTGACCTTTCTGTGCTTGGTAAATGTAAACTGGGTTTCAGAACCGAGCGCATTAAAGATACAGCTCGAAAAGTGTGTTCAGGAGAGCTTGATCTAGATGCTCTTTCTCGTCTAGAATACAGGTATAGTAGAGATCGTCTTATGAGGCTTCGAGGTATAGGGGAAAAAGTAGCTGACTGTGTTCTTCTATTTGGTTTCGAGGAAATGGAAAGTTTTCCGGTAGATACTCACATCAGGCAGATCATTCAGCAGCATCACATATATAACAAATTTTTTAAGAATTACTCTAGCCTGAGCAAAATGGGGGATTGGGGAAGGGAATATTTTGGACCATATTGTGGATATGCTCAGCAGTATCTCTTTTACCAGAGAAGACAATCTATAAGGAAATCTGTTTATTTTTAAGGTTTGTATATTGGCATATGGATGAATCTATCCCTTTGGTTTTATAAGCTATTATAAATACTTTGATTTTATTTGAAAAATATATACAATTATTTCGGATTATATAATTATATATCACACTATATTTCGGGCCAATTTTGCATAATATTTATACCTAAAATTAGTTATACATCACTAAATATTGGTATGTTTGTTTTGAATGAGTTAAACCTATAAACCTTGTTGTTATAACTCATATCAAAAATATTCCAATTTTTATTTGATCAAAACTAACTTTTAACTTTTTTTCAATATCTACTGAGTTAAATTAACTAAAAAATTACACAAATTACACAAATTAAAACTAATACATATAAAGCAAAATCTTAATTCTAGTTTCTATATGGAAAATATATGTTATTTCTAAAATGTGTAATTTGTGTAATTTCCACTTTTTTAATGTCTCAGCATGTTTATTTCTTTTAAAATAAAACATAATTTTTCGCCTATGAAATGTATAATTTGTGTAATTTTCTTTCTTATAATCTTGTGGATTACATTAGCCAAAATCTTAAAGCTCCGGAGATTAACTTTGAAAAAAGTTACCATATAGCTTACTACGTTTAATTTTGTGTATCAATTGCATAAGTTCTAACAAGTTATCCTAACCACCTAAAATCTCACATCAGAAGAACCTAACGAAGTCACAATTAAAAATTCACCAAAAAAANNAAAATGATACCTAAAGTTTTTAAAAATAATTTGGATATTATTGCGATAATAATTTTGATCATGAGTATGACTCAGGAGCTATTGCTCTTTATGTAGGCAAGAATGCACATATAATTGGCGCCAATCCTATCTCGGTCACTGAATTGTATGTTGGAGCTCCCCATGAAATACCAAATCAAGAATAGGTTAAAATTACAAATTATGAAAATGAAGCAGTAAATATGAAAGATTGGAAGATCAAAGATGAAGGTGAAAAGCACACCTACTTTTTCCCGGATTACATATTAAAACCTAAGTCCACAGTAACTCTTAGGAGCGGGAGTGATAGATACCGCAGATACATTATATTGGGTAAGTACTCATTTATTTGAAATAACACTGGAGATACTGCATATTTGTATAATGTTCAAGGAGAATTAGTTGGTAAGAAAATTGAATATGGTCATCAGTGAGATGAAAAATCCTCATTTTATTTTTTTGACAATATTTAGATAATCCGGAGTTACCAGAATTGAAAACATGGCTTTTTAGCTCAAGATGCTTCAATATTGCCCTCTTAAATTAATAAAGTGATCCTGGCAGCTGATAGTCCTCCTGGAAATGAAATCAAAATCCGGTTCTAAAATTAAATCTTCAGCCAAAAATTATGCTTCTACCAA
>PMJC01000273.1 GCA_003157235.1 Methanosarcina sp. | reverse complement strand
CTAATTTTCACGAGTCATTTATATCAAATTTATGGCACATGAATAAATCGAGGGGTTTATCCAAATTCTCTAAAGTAATGATTATAGAAATGATACTACATTATATGTAATTCTGAGATCCTATATATAAAACTTTTAGTTTTCAGCATAAAATTCTCTAATATTGATTTTGGCTTTTGAACTAATTGTATATTTAATCTGTTTTGGGTCTTAATCTCCTGATATCTATATAAGCTCGAATCCAAACAAAAACTATAATAGGATGGGTAATAATAGATTCTCAAAATTCAGAATATGTTTGTTGAACTTAAGCTATAAATTTATTACTAAGTGCTTAGTTTATTCATTTTAGTCTAAGATATAGTTATTTTTCTAAATTCTAAGTCTTAATAATTAGTCTAATTCTTGATTCAGAATAAGATGTTTTAAGTTCCTTTTTTAAAAATTGGATTGAGTTTTTTGTTTTCTAACCACGATTATAAACACTAGATGGTGGTATGGCTCTGAAAGTGTTTCTTTTAACCCAAAAAGGTGTTCTTCTGTTAAAAAGATTTTACTCTTTAACTATGTTTATATTTAAGTCTAAAATAAACTTTTTTCTTCAGCACGCTTTATTTAACAATGTACAGTTGAGCAATAGACCAAAAAAATCTTCTGCAACTTTACTGGACTCAAGCTATTTTTGATCAATAATAAGGCTTAAGATTTCATTTTTTTGTTTTGTCACAGAAACTAATGGTTGGTTTAGCAATATCATTCATAGTAAACATATTAAATACCATAATTAATTTAATATAATCCTCTCAAATATAATACGGTTCCATTATATTTAGAAGTGACTACAGATTATTTCGATAAACCCACCGATTTCGTCATGTTCTTCTAAAATGGTATCTATATGACTTTTAAAAATCCGAGGTTTATCGAAATTCTCTATAGTTTATTAGATGTCTTTTCAGGGTAAAACAGCCATAGTAAACAATACTGAAAACATTTATGAAATAGGCTGACCTTGAATATGCTTGAGGTAAAGGATGAGTGAATATAAACAGTGCATAGTTACTCGGGATGACCTTAAAATTTCTAAAGGCAAGTTTGCAGTACAGGTAGCTCATGCAGCCATTTCTGCAGCCGACTGGTCAACTAAAGATGATGTTAAAAAATGGAAGGAAGACGGACAGAAAAAAGTTGTCCTTAAAGTTCCTACTCTTGAGGACCTTTATGTTGTAAAAGAAAAAGCAAGACGTCAAGGACTTTCAACAGCCTTGATACAGGATGCAGGACTCACGGAAATTCCTCCTGGAACAGTCACTGTTCTTGGAATCGGGCCAGCAAAGGAAGAGCTCATAGATAAAGTTACTCGAGACCTGAAGCTTGTTTGATTAGAGAAATATCCAACTTAGGATTTTGAGGTCTTATTCATGAGTTATTGACAATTTTTAGCATAAGACTCTTTCTACATTTTCCCAAAAACAAATGTTAAATTCTTCGAATAATAGGCTCAAATAGATCAAAGAGGATTTCGATAAATTTCATTTTTTAGTTGTTTGTTTATAACGCTTATATAAACAATTTGTTAAATAGAAGGTTTATCGAAATTCTATAAAGCATCCTTAATCTTGCATTTTTTTGAACATTAATTTTGTGATTATTTTTAGAGGAAGTTCGTTTTAATTTTAGTTTTCAAAATAGTCTAAAAACTTAATAGTTGAATTGTCATCGACGGTACAAATGTAACTTTGATCATGGATGCCAAAATGGCTTTTTAGGCAATTTCACTGCCCTCTGAATTTGTAATTTAAATTGGTAGAAATAGTTCCCAAGTATTGCGGTTTAGACAATCATATACTTTGCTTCATTTACTACTATCCTTAATAGTTGAAAATGCACGAGAAGGCGTTTATGCATAAAAGGCTAGATCAATTATATTCAGACTTCATTTCACAACTTACACTTAATAACACGATTCATTATAGAAAATTTCCCTAAAAGATCATAGATAATTCAGGTCTTATGTTAGGCTCCGCCATAAATTTGTATCATAAAGAACAGATATAATGAACCTCATTCCACTCTTGCACCTGAAATTTTTAATTGAAACGATGTGCTGACAAATATTTTTGGCAAGAATGGTACAAAAATTTTATTAGGAGAATCTCTCGATAAACCTCTGATTTTCATGAATCTTATTATATACCATTTGTAAGTATATGACGAAATTTAAGGGTTTATCGAAGTTCTCAGAAATTTTTTCAGTCTGATGAAAGCCAAATAAGGAAACCAATCATCTCATAAACCACTGAACTTGTTATTCTACAAATTATGGGTTAATAATTATTATATATGCACAAACATTATAGGAAACTATCAATTAATAAAAAATATATAGTAAATTTAAAACCACATTATTTAGAGTGAAAAAATCCTAATATTACTTTCTTCAATATATCTATTGTGAATTTATAACTATGTCAAGAGAGCCTTTACAAGTACATGCCTGTGGAAAGGATCGTAGCCTTGCCTAAAACCGGAGCTGTAAATAATATTATTTCAGGACTGTCCATAGGCTTTGAGAGCGTTCTTTTACCTACAGAGTGACCATAGCCGGGATTTCTTTTTTCACATTCTACCGTTGGTGGAGCAGCAGATCTAGGAATAGGGATCTATGGGATGTCTATTGTGTCCATGCAATGCTCTCAACCACAGGCGTGATCGTTGCGTTGGAGTTATAAGGCTTTAACTGACAATGCATAGGAATCTCCCAAATGAAAAAGCTTCCAGTTCAGTCAGAAGATTTTCGGGATGCTGATCTGATTTTTGGACCGGAAGATTAAAAACGAATATGGGACTTACGGGATTTAAGGAAAAAATAAAGCACAAGTAGCTTCATCAAAATTATTGAGATCTAGACAATTAAGTATATGTTGCTGTTTTTAACTTTTCGATAAACTTATGCGTAATTTAGATCTATTTTATCATCCCACTGTCAAACTCTTGAGTTATGACTTATCTGCTGTTTTACTAGGAGAAACAGTGGTAGGGAGGCAAATTCTGTAACCAAGCAGAACGTGATTAACAATGGCAGCGATAAGTTATAAAGGCTGCCAATCACTGCACTACCCAGAAGCTAGAAGATTCCATAGCTTGCCGTGAAGAGACCATACGCTGAAGCACGTCGTTGAACTGGAATCATTAAGGCTACTGCGGCAGGAATAATCGACTCATGGACTCCCATGCTCATACCCCATATTGCAATTCCTATGAGTGCTGGCTAGAAGCCTCCTAAAAACACTAATGGAGCAAACAGTGCAGAGATAATTGTTAGGGGAACTAGGATGATAATGCCAACACTATCAAAGAGGCGGCCAAAGAGTAAAGAGCCTAATCCACTCATGCCCATAGCCACTGTGTAGAAAATTGGAATCATGGAAGTAGATACAATAGACATCTTTTCTAAGTGATATGCCATGAAAGGAAAATCGGCAAATCCAATGGCGACAAACATAGCTCCCACAAGATAAAGCCAAAAAGCATAAGGGAGATCCTTTGCCTTTAAATTGGGGGGAATGTCGTTCATATCTTCTGGATGTGGATAA
>PMJC01000435.1 GCA_003157235.1 Methanosarcina sp. | reverse complement strand
ACCTTCAGTTTCTTCTATACCTGTGGAGAGTTCAACCATCTCGGCTTTTTTTTTCACCAAGCCACAATTCGGTCCTTCGGGGGTTTCTGAAGGACAAAGCCGTCCCCACTGAGTTGCATGCAGGTCTCTAGCCTCAAAATGCGGTTGTGCACGGGAAAGGGGAGAAATAACGCGGCGCAGGTGAGATAGAGTAGAGATATAGTCGTTCCTGTCCAGAAGTTGAGACACACCTGTTCTTCCTCCAACCCAGTTCCCGGTTGCTAATGGGTGCTGCAGGCGGTCAGTCAGGACATCTGCTCTGACTATTGTGGCGACATTTAGTTCTCTGTTCCGCATATTTGCGCGCTCAAGCTGGTATTTTATATCTCTTGCTAGCCTATTGAAAGATACTCTAAATAGGTCTTCCATCAGGTCTCCTGCGAGTTTAAGCCTTTTATTTGCATAGTGGTCTTTGTCGTCTTCCGAACGCTTACCAAGGGCCAGTTCAAAACAGGATTCAGCCATCCTTGCCAAGAAGTGAGCTTTTGAAACCCTATCAATTATATCATTTCCGAGATGTGGGAAAAGATACCTATCAATTACATAGTTTGCTCTTTTTATCTGGTATTCCTTGGCCTGCCCTGCAGCGACCCTTGCTCCTATCTTTTCGATTGCTTCTTCCTGGGTCTCGACCTCAGCTTCTTCAAGGTTCTCGAGCATGAATTTGATAATTTCGGGATCATTGGAAACTGCGTTTACTATATCCTCATCAGTTACAATCCCAAGAGCTCTCATGAGGGTAATGAAAAATACTCTTCCTGAAATCGAAGGGAAGGAAACCTCGAGTAAGGACTTTCTTCCTCTTTCTACAATTACGAGCGCTCTGTACCCACGTTTTTGGGAAAAAACTTTTGCAACCTCTATAGCATCGCCATATCTTTCGCCATACTCTACAAGAATTTTGTTAGGTGCGAGGTCTTCAAGAGTCATGATCACTCTCTCGGTGCCTCCGACAATGAAATACCCCCCAGGATCAAGGGGATCTTCCCCATAACGTACTTTTTCAGCCTCACTAAGTCCCAGAAGATTGCAGACCTTGGACTTAATCATGATTGGAAGCTGTCCTATCTTTGCTTCTATTACCTCAGACTCTATTCCATTTTTAACCACACTCATTTCTAGGTAGAGAGGGCCTGAGTATGATAGATTTCGGAGTCTTCCTTCATTTGGATAAAGCTTTTCGATTGCTCCGTCTGCTTCCTTCACCACCGGATGTTCTACTCGGATCTTACCTAGTTTGAGATACGTATCCTCAATGTCAGTTTCTATTATTTTCTGTTCGTCTATAACCTTTTGCAGCCCATAATCTATAAATTTGTTAAAAGAATCGATATGGTGCTGCACTATTTTGTCCCGTGTAAAATAAGCCTGCGACAGTATACTGCTTCCTAATGCGATGATAGCACCCTCTTTGCTTTATTAAAATGAAAATTGACCAGATATGATCTTCAGATGTCTGAAGCGTTGAATATTTCCTTGCGATGGTGCATGGGATTCAAAAAAAACTTATTTGTAAAAAATTTTGATCTCGAATGAGGTTATGTTTTCATCCGCTTTATTCGATTACAAATCTATAATATTCTGCCTCCCCTGCAGTTTGACTTTTTCTTGTAATTTTTATTACATCTCCGACTACAGCCCCGATTTCTTTACAAACAGGGTCATGCACTTTTATTTTCGGAAGTTGCTCTTTTTCAACAAAATAATTGCTTAAAACAGATTTTAACTCGCCCTCAGATATGATTTCATGTTTTGGTACCGACTCATGATTGAGCAGGCTAAATTTTGTCAAATCCTTCCCTCCAAAATAAAGTATCCCAAAAGACTTCCCGGGAATGAAATGATCTTTCCATCGGGTACAATTAATAATAATGACGGGCCCGTAGGGATTTGAACCCTAGGCCGTCTGGTTAAAAGCCAGACGCTCTGCCGGACTGAGCTACGGGCCCAGTTGTGATCTCCACTTTCTTTTTGCACCTTAGAGGTTCATTTTCCACGCCGCCCTACTGCATTAGGGAGTGCCTCTTACATCGATGCATCCCTCTAATCACAACTATTGCATAAATAGTTTGTGATGAACGTACTTTTTTCTTGTATTTTTTGCAAATATTCAACAATTTATTTATTGAATAGTAAATTTATTCAAAAATATTTACGAGCTTCCCATAAAGATTTATGTAGTATAAATTTTAGTCTGAATAAATAAGTTAAAATAAGACTAAATGCATCCATTTTCAGCCTGACAAGTTCAGATAACTAAAAAAGATATTGATAAGCTTACACATTCTTCCCACACTAAAGAAATCGGAATTCTGCTTCGATCCTTGAAAGTAACGTTTTTGTCTTATTTTAACGTACTTGTTAACTACCTACCACTGACGTAACAGGTATGGTTATCCCTGATAAATCAGATCATATTATCCGTGTAGGTGGTTGACAGACATCCCTGAGACTCTAAGATATACTTTCTATGTTCGATGTTTCTAGCGCAGTTCAAATCGGCGTTAAGTTCAAAACCACAAGCCTTACACAGGAATTTCAATCCATTTCTATTATTTTTAGAGATACGGTTACACCTACAACAAACCTTTAGAGTATAGTTTTATAGGTCCCAGCCACTTGTCTTGGAATGTTACAACTCAATTGAGACTTCAAACCGATGTTTCCTCGGAGATGAGCATTAAACCATAGGTTGTAGTTTTCTAGCTGGAATGATTCTTCCATTATCAAAAACCACACTAGAAACNNATCCATTATTCTCATTTGTATTGTTTTATTAAATTCCATTATAAGTATATTCATGAAAGTAAGTTTATAACTTTCGTTTGAATATTGTACTAAAACAGGGATTTATATGATTTGCATTCCTTCCACATCTAAAAAAGTCGGGATCCTGCTTCCATTCTTGAAGAGAAATTCCTGAAGATATATAATTTGGAAGTCTCGAAAATATTTCGATAAACATCTAATTTTCACGCATTATTTATATACTACTATATTAGTATCTGACGAAGTTTAGGAGTTTATCGAAATCTTCTTATTACTCGGACTCCGTCAGTAAACACTCTTATTTATAAGCTAGATAGGGAAATAGAGACTTAATGAGACCATCGAACAAAATCTAAAATTAATTTCAATATAGCTGAGGGATCATAAATCTTATGAATTGATAAACACAGAGGTTTCTTTACAACAAGATCTATGAAAACAGTTTTTCTTTGGAAGCAATGCTAATTTCATCAATCCTTTTTCTCAAAGTTTATATAAAATGCATGGATGTATGGGAAAAATAAATGTCAAGAAGAAGGGCTAATAGACAGTTATTATTCTTGATAATTTGAACTTGTAGCCTTCAGCCTAAGAAATGAACGCAGAATTCAACCCCACAAAAAAGCTTTATTCTCCAGTGGGTACTCTGGCTGACTTACTGATTGTTGATTAATTTGTAGTTGACTTGCCAACTAACTAACACTCGATTACTTATCAATTTATTAATTGATCACTGAAAGATTGATTATTTATTCATTGGTTTGTTTATTCATATTCAACTGAAGAGGATGTACTGATTAAATGAGCATGGACATTAACAATACAGAACTGTCAGATAATGTTTCCCAGTCTGATAATACTGGGATATCAGATAAAAGTATTTTTGACAACTCTAAAATTGCAAAATTGAATTATATAAGAACCCAGGGACTCAATCCTTATCCTTATAAGTTTGAGAAGAGCGAGGACATCTGTGATATCCTGAAAAAATTTGAAGATTATGGAAAGAATGAAAGTTTAACTGTCAGAACTGCAGGAAGACTGTATAATATCCGCAAGCATGGTAAAATGATATTTGCCGATCTTGGAGATCAGGCTGGCAGGATTCAGATTCTTTTCAGGAAAGGAAACCTTCCAGATGAGGATTTCGAGATTTTTAAAAACCTTGTGGATTCAGGAGATATCATAGGGATTCAGGGCAAACTTTTCAGGACGAAAAGAGGTGAAAACTCTGTCAGCGTGTTTAAATTCTCCCTACTTTCAAAATCTCTTTGTGCAATTCCTGAAAAATTCCATGGCTTAAAAGATGTCGAGACAAGGTACAGAAAAAGATACCTTGACCTGATATTTAATGTTGAAAAAAGAAACATTTTCGTCATGAGGAGCAAACTCATATCTGAGATCAGAAGATTCCTTATAGAAAAAGGGTTTCTGGAATTTGAAACCCCTGTGCTCCAGCCCGTTTATGGAGGTGCAAATGCAAGGCCTTTCATGACTTACCATAACTTTCTTGGCCAGAACTTATTCCTAAGGATCGCTCCTGAACTCTATCTCAAGCGGCTTATTGTTGGGGGATACGAGAAGGTTTTTGAAATATGCAAAAATTTCAGGAACGAAGATATCGACACAACTCACAATCCTGAATTCACGATGATAGAGATCTACGAGGCTTATAGTGATTACAATGACATGATGGATATAACCGAAAGCCTGATATCGGAACTTGTGTTGAACCTGAATGGCAGCTATGAAATCAAAATGGGGGAAAAAACGATCAATCTATGCCCTCCCTGGAAACGGATTTCCATGGAAGAAGCCTTGAAAGAATATTCTGAGCTTGATATCTTTGTCCACTCTCTCGAAGAACTTAAAAAAATCGCGTTCGAAAACAGGATAGAAGGTCATGAAAAGGCAAAGACCTATGGAGAGTTCCTTTCCCTTCTCTTTGAAGGCCTGATAGAAGATAAGTTAATAAATCCGACTTTCATATACGATTTCCCGGTGGAAAACTCTCCTCTCGCCAAAAAACACAGGGAAAAAACAGGTTTTGTCGAGAGATTTGAACTCTTCATAAATGGCTGGGAAATGGCAAATGGCTATTCAGAATTAAATGATCCTCTTGAGCAGGAGATGAGGTTCGAAGAACAAGATCAGAAAAGGAAGCTAGGAGACATGGAAGCTCAGACAATAGATTACGACTTTATAAATGCCCTTGGATACGGCTTGCCCCCAACCGGAGGTCTCGGAATCGGAATCGATCGGCTTACCATGATCCTTGCAGGTCTTGAATCCATTAAGGAAGTAATTCTCTTCCCGCAGATGAAAAGGGAAGATTGAATTGCGATTTAGATTTTAGAAGGCTAATTCCCGTCATTAAAATGTTGGGATACAGACGTCAACTTCTGCATCATTCTTTTTCTTAATGAATAGTTTAACTTCGTATTTATCAACTAGTTTTCTTCCAGCATATACATACCCATTTGGTTGTATTTTTCGATCGACTATCTCTTTCCATATATTTGCATCTAGCAAATGATAATAATCTGAACTCATAGTACATATTATATCTCACAGAATATATTAATAGATAAGTAGATTGTATGTATAAGTTATAATCAGTATTGAATTAAGTGAAACATTCTGATGAAAGTGTATCGCTATAGGCTTATCCAACAAAAACTCAAAAAACAGTATTAAATCGCTAACTAGAGATTTGTAGATGGAAATATAACGAAACACTCCATTGAGAAAGAATGCTTGGAAATCAGAACAGAAGAAAGTTAACTATTACGATTCTAAGAAAATGATTCCTATATGGAAACATGATAACCCAGAGCTCAAAAACATCCACTCTCAGGTTTTACAAGAAGTAGTAAAAAGATTATACCTCTCATTTAAAGCGTTCTTTAGAATAGTAAACGCAGGTGAAAAATCTGATTATCCTAAATTTAAAAGGACATGGAAGATCTGAAAGTATTACGTATGCCCAATCTGTTTTTGAATTAAATGAGAATAAGCTCTGGCTATCGAAACTAGGTAAAGTTGAGATTAAACTACATCGAAATATTGATGGAGAAATACAGAGAATTAACATCAAGAAAAAAACCAACCTGTAAATAGTTTGCTTCTTTTCTGGTTAAATCTGAATTAACATCTGACATACCAAAGACAGGATTATCAGTTGGTGTAGATGTTAGTATCAAAAGTTTCTTAACATTCTCTAGCGGTCAATAGGTACTAAATCCTATATTTTTTGTAACCACTGAAAAAGTGCTTGCAAAAGCTCAAAGGAAGTTAGTAAAGGCTCCAAAAGGAATGGTAATAAAAGCGAAGGCACTGAAGATAGTTAAACATATCCATGAACAGATAGTTAACAAGTGTGAAGACTTCGTTAAAAAAGTAAGTCTTAATCTTGTAAAAGTATATGATTTGATTACCTTTGAAGATCTTAATTTAAGAGGGATGATTAATGAACCATTGTCTAGCAACGCATATAGCTGATATAGCTTGGAATAAGCTGATACCTATTACGTCTTATAAGACAGAATTGGCTGGTAAATGTCAGAACTTATTGATCCAAGAAATACATCACAAATGTGCTCTGTATGTGGTGAAATAGTTAAAAAAGATCTATCCAAAATAACCAGTTGTTCTTATTGTGGTCTTATTCTCGATAGAGATCTTAATGCTGCATTAATATTCTTAGATTGGAATTACAATCTGTTCGTAAAACCGATAGATGCCCCAAATTTTAGTGAGGGGAGTAGTCACCACGTGTACACATCTACAGAATATTGGCTTTATGAAAATTTCTCAATAATTTCACCTAAAGTCAGCAGCTCCTGTTCCCCGGAGATCATGTCCTTGAGGGTAAGCTTCCCTACTCCAAGTTCGTTTTCCCCGACTATGATCACGTAATCGGCATTGATGGTATTTGCGAAAGAGAGTTGGGTTTTGAAATTGCGTTCCATTAGATCTATACGAACTGGCAGATACTTCCTTAATTCAGTTGCAAGTTTTATGGCTTCTAGGTGGGTTTCGGGCTTTGATATAAGCACAACTTTTTTAGGTGCAGGATTTACTAAAGTACATATCTCCATTATTCTGTCAAAGCCTATCCCGAAACCGGTTGAAGGAACATCCCCACCTCCAAAAAGTTGGATGAGCTGGTAAGAACCTCCTCCACATATTTGTTTTTGGGCGCCAAGCCCATCCGCATATACCTCAAATACCATACCTGTATAGTAATCAAGCCCTCGCGCAATTCCGAAGTCAAGAAAGTAATCAACCCCATATGTATCTAGAAGTTTAAGGGTTTTTTCAAAGGCCACAAGCTCAGGGATATTCCCAACTATTTCCTTTACCTGAGGTGTGATATACCTGCCTTCAAGCTTAATCAGCTTGAAAAGGTTGAATTTTAATTGATCTTCTACTCCAATCTCTTCAATTAGGACTTCAAGGCCTACATATTCTTTCTTGTCGATAAGCCGCATGACCTTGCTTACTATTTCGGGCTGAAGTCCTCTTAAAAGCGTGCGTATCACTGCAAGGTTCCCGATTTTCATGTAGCAGCTGACTCCAACTGCTTTTAAGAGGGCGTAGGCAAGAGCGATGACCTCTGCATCAGCATCTGGTTTTTCGCTTCCAATAAGTTCAACTCCGAACTGCCAGAACTCTCTAAAACGACTTTTTTGGGGTCTTTCATAGCGGAAGCAGTTCTCAAAATAAAATAGATTTAAAGGTTTAGGAAATGATTGAAGTTCGTTTACGTACAGGCGCATGACGGGAGCAGTCAGTTCCGGCCTTAGGGTCATTGCTCTTCCCCCCTTGTCCATGAAGTTATAAAGTTCTCTTTCAATTCCTTCCCCGGACTTCAGGGTAAAAAGGTCAAGATATTCAAACGTGGGTGTAATAATTTCACTGTATCCCCAGTTGCAGGTAATATTTCGCATAATATTTTCCACGTATTTTCTCCGAGCAGTATCTTCAGGTAAAAAATCCCGAGTCCCTCTTGGTCTATTGACTGTCATTTTTAAATGCACCCTTATTTCACGTGTATATCGAATTAGATGATTGTCTAGGCATAAACCGCTGGCTCATTCTATAAGCTGATATATTCCCCGAGCTGCTGTTGAAACACAGTATTCAGGCTGTTTTAGTTTTGAGGATTCTATTTAGTTTTTAAGACTCATAAAATCTCTGTAATGCAGCTTTGTTTAGGAATATATATCCAAATGTAAATTATTTTGGGAGAACAGCTTACCTCCTTTAAAAAAGTGACGAGTAATTTGTGACACTTAATTTAAATACTTCCTAATTGTCAAAAATACTCTGTTGTTCTTCAACTTTTCGGCTGGTACTAGTTCAAAATATGATAATTTATTTTTTCGTAATATATACCTTGAATAGTTATAAACATTTATGGAGTTTAGAGCGCAGAAGGGACAGAAAATTAGGTTTCTTTAGCGCTGGGATGAATTGCAGCCTCGGCTTTTAGCGAAGTATACATATTTACAAAGCATTGAGTTAACACAATGTTAAATTTGACGAATAATCTTAGATTAAGTAAGAATCAATTTGAAGTCATAAG